>JBBQOR010000063.1:0-8126 GCA_038331055.1 Burkholderiales bacterium | reverse complement strand
GGCGACCGCCCTGGCGCGTGAACTGGACCTGCGCTTCGGTGCCGCCGCGGTGTTCATCGACAAGGACGACCTGCACGCCGGCCAGGCCTGGCGCGACGAGGTCGGCCGCACGCTCGGCCAGCGCCCGCTGCTGCTGCTGCTGGTGACGCCGCAACTGCTGGCCGCCACCGCCGCCGATGGCAGCCCGCGCATCGCCCAGGACGACGACCCGGTACGGCGCGAAGTGCAGTCGGCTCTGGCCGCCGGCGCCACGCTGGTGCCAGTGCTGTGCGACGGCGTCGAGGCTTTGCCCGCCGGCCTGCCTGCGCCTTTCGACCGCCTGTCAGAGTTGACCTGGCGCCGACTGCGGACGTACGACTGGGCAGGCGACGTGCAGAGGCTGGTGGCCGACCTGCAGGCCGCCGGCGTGCCACCCATCGACCAGGCGGCGCCGCGCCGCGCGCTGTTGCTGGCCGCAGGGCTGGCGCTGCCGGTGGCGGCTGGCCTGGGCTGGTGGCTGTTGCGGCCGGGCACACCGCCCGTGACAGCCTTGATCCCGGTCGCAACCCCGGTCGCAACCCCGGCAGCAACCCCGACCGCGGCGCCGGCCCCGCTGGCATCGGCTCCCGCGCCTGCACCTGCGCCTGCACCTGCGCCGGCACCTGAGCCCGCGGCCACCCCGGCGTCCGCCTCGCCAGCCGCCAGCCCGCCGACGCCAGCAGCCCCGGCACGCCCTGCCGGCCTGAACGGCGAGTGGCAGGCCACGCTGTGGCCCGGCGAGCGGGTCAAGGTGGTGCTGCGCGTGGACGGGTCACGGGTGACGCTGATCAGCGCCCTGGTGCCGATCGCCGCGCGCGCCGACTGGGCCGAGTACCGCCTTTTCTGGCAAGAGGCCAAAGGCCGGCCGCTGAACGCGGTTCTCTACAGCGGCGAGGGCCAGATCTACCGCGTACCCGACGCGCCGCCCCGGCTGGACATCGCGATCACCGTGCTGTCGGGCGTCGGCGGCGAGCCGGTCGACAGCGGCAACCTCAGCCTGGAGCTGCAGCGTGACGGCCGCCTGAGCGGCACCCGCTGGCTCAACAGCGCACAGCGCGACGTGCCGGCCATGCTGCAGCGGCGCTGAGTTTCATGATGAGGGGCGACGCCCCGGATCATGGAACCCCTCCACATCAATGTGCCGACGCCATCACCTGCGGCAAGCCGGTGGGCGACCTGGATGGTGACCTCGCGCCAGGCCTTCGTTGCTATGGATGACGACGTGGTCGCGCGGCGCGAAAGGCTGGCGCAGG
Organism: Burkholderiales bacterium; assembly: GCA_038331055.1. Classification (GTDB taxonomy): domain Bacteria; phylum Pseudomonadota; class Gammaproteobacteria; order Burkholderiales; family Burkholderiaceae_C; genus Rubrivivax. The sequence goes on along the minus strand of JBBQOR010000063.1, from coordinate 6,855 downwards.
CTCATCAGGATGCCAGCCAGTCAGTTCTCCAATGTGTCCTTGAAGGCGAAGCCCAGCGCCGGCACGGGCGCAATCTGCATGTGTGCGGCAACCGACAGACAGCAGCCCCGATGGCGCCCAGCATCTACAGATGGTTGCAGCCGATCGGCTCACCGGCTTCGAGAAAGCCGGGCCGGGAGGCCAAGGCCCCGATGTCGCGGCACAACCTGCGCTGGTACAGACAGGACACCGGCTCGGCATCCCGTTCAACTGTTGCTCAGAGGAGATTCACATGAAGGCCACTTTCCCCACCGCCCTGAAGAAATCCGTGTTGATGATTGCACTGTCCCTGGCGCTGCCGCTGACCGCACAGGCCGCCACACCAGCCGCCACACCAGCCGCCGACAAGATGGCAGCCTCGCCTGGGGTCAACAACACCAACTACAGCGACCGCGCCAACATGAAGACTTCGAGCGCCGACCGCAAGAGCCTGCAAGACGCACTGACGAAGGGCCAGTCGGTCGCGGCCATTAAGGACAAGATCGCCAGCATGGGCTGGAAGATCACCGCCACCAATGATGCCGAGGCCGATTACATGGAGTACGAGGTCGTCAAGGGCAACGCCAGCGCCGAGGTACAGATCGACGTCGACAAGGCCACCAAGATGGCGGCGAAGGTCGATGTAGCGACCAATCTCTGGCGCGCCGACAGCACGAAGGCCGCGATGAAGGGCCAGTCGTTCACGCCAGTGACCAGTGGCGACTTCAGCGACCGGAAGTACATGAAGGCCTGGTCAGGCGAGAAGGACATGCTCCAGAAGGCGCTCGGCAAGGGCCAGACACCCGACGTTTACCGCAAGAAGCTGGCCGACATGGGCTACCAGATCACGTCGACCAACGACCGCGAGAAGGACTACGTCGAGTACGAGGTGGTCAAGGGGCGCAACAGCTACGAGGTGCAGATCGGCATCGATGCGAAGACCGGGCGTGCCAAGGAAGTCGACGTGACGACCAACATGTGGGAGTCGGAGGCCACCGAGCGCGCGCTGGCGGCCGGCAAGCGCTGAAGGGTCAGCAGTCGAAAAGAGTGAAGGCCGTTCATCTTGCGGAGGTCCCCCCGGGTCAGCGGGGGCTTGACCGACAGCCGACACGACAAGAACGCTCCGGCATAGTGCGACGGTCGACCGGGCGCCAAGACCTCGGCCCCCGCTTACCCAGCACTGAACAGGGCGATGCCCGCTACAAGTCGGGCAGCTGCTTGACGAAGTCGTTGGCAAAACCCACCAGGCGTGCGCGCAGGGCCTCGCGCACACCGGCCAGCACCACGGTGTCGATTTCCACCTTGGCCGCGCAGTGGCGCAGCGTGGCCTGGCTGGCCAGGCTGCGGAAGAACAGCACCTGGGTCATCGACGCGCTCGCCTCCAGCCCGAAGGCCATCATCGCCACGGTCAACGCGCCGGCTTCGGGCTGTTCGGCCACGCTGAGCTGAAAACGTGCCGCGCTGCTGCTGCGGCTTTCGCGGTCGAACAGGGTGATCCACGGGCTGTCGGCGCTCATCGAACGCAACGCATCCAGCGTGGTGCTCACCAGCGCCATCGAAGCCGCCGCCGGCCCCAGCAGCGAGGCCGCCACCTTGAGGATCGCCTCGTGCGCCTGGAAGTTCTGCGTCTGCTCGACGTAGACCGCAAAGCTGCGGTCGCGCACCGCCCAGCCCAGGTGCGCCAACGCGTCGAAGTAGGCGTCGTACCAGTCGAAGATACGGCTGCTGTCGGGCACCTTCTTCTTCGCCGCCAACTGCGCCAGCAGCGTGCAGTTGACCAGGTCCTGGCGCCATTGCGAATCGACCTCGGGCGCGAAGTTGACGAGATCCGATCCGACCACTGCCGCCTGCGCCGCGCCCGCCTTCAGCCGGGGCGCGGCCGGCGCGCCGGTGCGGCGCGGGGCGGCAGCGGGCTGCGGCGGTGCCACAGGAAGGTCGGCGGCATCGACATACTTGCGGGCGCGTTGCACGGCATCGGCGGTCATGGGGTTCTCCGGTGGCTTGGTCGGGTTGCGATCAGACCACGCTCTGCCGGGCGGCCGCATCCCTGCGTGCGCCCTGCATCCCTAATTCGGCAATCGCGGCTTGCCAGCACGGGCGGTTTGCGCGGATGCTCGGCGGCTCAACCCCACAGGATTCCGCCATGGCCCGCGCCGCACAACCCATCACTTTCGTTGTCAGCGGACAGGCGGTGCCGGCGGTTGGCGCTGCAATCGGTGCGGCGCTCGGCGCGGTGCGGCGCTCGGGAGGCGGCGGCGCAAGCTCCGGGCTCGGGCTGCCAGGCAAACCCAAGTGCGCGGCGCTGCTGGGCGCGCGCCGCGCCGGTGGCGACAAGGTCAGGCTCGAGGCGGTGCCGGGCGAGGACGTGGTGGTGCTGCACCTGTCCGGCGGCCCGGCGCTGGTGCTGCACCCCGAGACCGCGCGCGATCTTCTGCTGGGGCAGGGGACAGCCAGGCGCAGCAGCGGCGGCGCCACGCCGGGCGTGGTGGAAGTGCCGGCACAGTTGCGCTGGAGCGGACTGGAGAAGGCGGCGCCCACACGCACGCGCGGCTTTCTCGGCGACGTGCTGCTGCAGGCGGTCGAGGTGTTCACCGGCTTCCTGCAGGACACGGCGGTGGACTTCGCGCAGAGCAAGGCCGTGCAGATCGTCGACGGCGCGATCGACGCCGGCGTCTACCGGCTGCAATGCCAGACGCTGGACAAGCTCAGCGGTGGCGGCGCCGACGTGCCGGCGTCCACCGAGCCGATCCTCGTCTTGCTGCACGGCACCTTCGTCGACACCAAGAGCACCTTCGGCGCGCTATGGGTGCAGCACCCGGACCGTGTGCGCGAACTGTTCGATCACTACGGCGGCCGCGTTCATGCGCTCGACCACCCGACCATCAGCGCCAGCCCGCTGGCCAACGCGCTGACACTTGTGCGCCGGCTGCCCAAGGGCGCGCGGCTGCACCTGCTGACGCACTCGCGCGGCGGGCTGGTAGCCGAGGTGCTGGCGCGGCTGGCCGGGCGGCCCGCGCTGACGCCGGCCGATCTGGCCTTCTTCGCCGGCCCGGCGTACGCCGAGCAACGCGAGCAGTTGAAGGCGCTGGCCAGCGAGATCGCGCGGCGGCACATCCAGGTCGAACGCGTGGTGCGCGTGGCCTGCCCTGCCCGTGGCACGCTGCTGGCGTCGCGCCGGCTCGATGCCTACCTCTCGGTGCTGAAGTGGTCGCTCGACCTTTCTGGCGTGCCTGTGGCGCCCACGCTGGTGGGTTTTCTGGCCGAAGTGGCGCGCCGACGCGCCGATCCGATGCAGTTGCCCGGCCTGGCCGCAATGGTGCCCGACAGCCCGCTGGTGCAGTGGCTCAACCACCCGGGCGACGCCATCCCGGGCGAGCTGCGCGTGGTCGCGGGGGACCTCGAGGGCGACTCGGTCGGCAGCTGGCTGAAGACGCTGGCCGCCGACGCCTTCTACTGGACCGACAACGACATCGTCGTGCACACGCGCTCGATGTACGGCGGCACGCCGCGCGCGGGCGGCGCCAGCTTCGTGCTCGACCAGGGCGGGCGCGTCACGCACTTCGACTACTTCGTCAATACGCGCACGGTGGACGCCGTGGTGGCCGGGCTGCGGCAGGACAAGCCCGCGGGCTACCGGCCGATCGGCCCCCTGTCCTGGGCGGGCGACGATGCCGGTGGTCTGCGCGCGCCGCGCCGCGCCAGCACCCGCGGCGCCGCGGGCGCGAAGCCCGCGGTGCTCATGCTGCCGGGCATCCTGGGCAGCCACCTGGCAGTGGACGGCCGGCGCATCTGGCTCGGGCCGTGGCTGATCGGCGGCCTGGGCCAACTGGCCTGGGCTCCCGGCTCGAAGCGCCAGGTCACGCCCGACGGCATGATCGGCCTGATCTACGACGATCTGGCAGAGCACCTGGCGGTCACGCACGAGGTGATCCCCTTCGCCTTCGACTGGCGGCGCCCGATCGAGGAAGAGGCGCGCCGGCTGGCCGACGCGGTGACCCTGGCGCTCGACGCGAGAAAGCTGAGCGGCCTGCCGGTGCGGCTGCTGGCCCATTCGATGGGCGGTCTGGTGGCGCGCACGATGCAGTTCGAGCGGCCCAAGGTGTGGCGGCGGCTGCTGGCGCACCCTGAGGCGCGGCTGGTGATGCTGGGCACACCCAACGGCGGCTCATGGGCGCCGATGCAGGTGCTCTCGGGCGACGACACCTTCGGCAATGCGCTGGCCGCCTTCGGTGCCCCGATGCAGGACCGCAGGGCGCGCCAGCTGATGGCCGAGATGCCCGGCTTCATGCAGCTGCAGGCCGAGCTGACCGGCAAAGGCGGCCTGGCGAGCGAAGGCCAGTGGCGCAGCCTGGCCGAGGCCGACATGAAGGCGGTCGATGAGAGCAACTGGTGGCACCGCAACTGGCTGCAGAGCGAGGGTGCGAGCGACCAGTTGTCGCTGTACGAGTGGGGCGTGCCCCCGCAGAAGGTGCTGGACCAGGCGCTGGCGTTGCGCGAGCGCCTGGACCGACAGCGCGACGATGATCTGCCGCAGTTCGCCGATCGGCTCAAGCTGGTCGTGGGCCAGGCCAACTTCACGCCCGACGGCTACACCGTTACCGCAGACGGCATGGTCTACCTCGACGCGGTGGACGGCGGCGACGGCCGGGTCACCCATGGCTCGGCGCTGCTGCCGGGCGTGTCGACCTGGGTACTCGAGCACGAGCACGGCACGCTGCCCGATGCCGAATCGGCGTTCGAGGCCTTCACCGAACTTCTGTGCCAGGGCCAGACGGTCAGGCTGCCGCGCTGGGGCGAGGCGGAGGCAGCCCGACGAGCCGGCCCGGCGGCCAGCCGGCCCGATGCCGGCGCGGCCGCCCTCACCCACGTGCACAGCCGGCCCTCGCGCGGACGCAGCGCGGTGCTGCCAGCGCTGGACAGCGCCCACGCGGTGCTCAGCGCCCAGGGCGCGCAGACGCAGACCGAGCCTTCGAATCCCAACGGCGCCGCACTGCGCGTCGAACTGCTCAACGGCAACCTGAGCTTCATCGGCCAGCCGCTGATGCTGGGCCACTACCGATCGGGCAAGCTCACGGGCACCGAGGCCGTGCTCGACCGCCTGATCGGCGGCACGATGAGCGGCGCGCTCGACAGCGGCCAGTACCCCGAGACCACCGGCAGCAGCCACGTCTTCGTCAACACCCGGCGCGACCCCGACAACCCCTGGCGCGCGCCGCGCCCGCTGGCCGCGGTGGTGGTCGGCCTCGGCGAGGAGGGCGAGCTCAAGCCGCCGGGGCTCGTGGACAGCGTGCGCCACGGCGTCATCAGCTGGGCGCAGCGCCTGGCCGAGCAGGCGCCGGTGGCGGCCACCTTCGAGCTGGCCGCCACGCTGCTGGGCAGCGGGGGCATCGGCATCAGCGCAGGCGGCGCCGCCTGCGCCATCGCTCAGGGCGTGCGCGAGGCCAACCTGCGGCTGACGGCGACGGGTTGGCCGGTGGTCTCGAGGCTGGTGCTGGTCGAGCTGTACCTTGACCGCGCGAACGACGCCTGGCACGGCCTGCGCGTGCTCGCAGCGACCTCGCCCGGCCATTTCGATGTGGCGCCGCTGATCGGCAGTGGCACCGGGCCGATGCGGCGGCCGCTGGACAACACCTACCGCGGCGCCGACTACGACCTGATCAGCGCCATCTCGCCCGCGCCCGACCAGATCGAGTTCACGCTCGACACGCGGCGCGCACGCACCGAAGTGCGTGCGGTCAGCACGCAGGGTTCGCTGGTGCGCGAACTGGTGCTGCGCGCCAGCCACGACGCCAACGACGACGTGCAGATCGGGCGCACGCTGTTCCAGCTGCTGGTGCCGCAGGAGATGGAGCCCTTCCTCGGCGGTACCGCGCAGATGGTGCTCGAGCTCGACCTCGGCAGCGCCGGCATTCCATGGGAACTGCTGGACCTGCCTCTGGACAAGCGGGCCGGCGGCGACAGACGGCCCTGGGCGCTGCGCACGCGCTTGCTGCGCCGGCTGCGCACGCGTGACGCGACGCCGGTGCCGCGTGACGCCAACGCCGACGACGACGTGCTGGTGATCGGCGAGCCGCGCACCGACAGCCGATACGCCCCGCTGCCCGGGGCGCGCGCCGAAGCGCATGCCGTGGCCGAGGCGCTTCGCGGGCCCGGCGGCCTGACGCCTGAGCGTGTGGTCGAACTGGCCAGTGGCGAGGACGCCACCACCATCGTCAATACGCTGATGTCGCGCCGCTGGCGCATCGTGCACATCAGCGGCCATGGCGAGCCCTTCGCCGAGGGCGGCGTGGTGCTCTCCGACGGGCTGTACCTGGGCGCGCGCGAAATCGCGCGACTGCGCACGGTGCCCGAAATGGTCTTCGTCAACTGCTGCTACCTGGCCACGCGCCAGGTGCAGCAGGTATTGCAGACACCGCTCGGCGAGTTCGCCGCCGGCGTCGCCGATACGCTGATCAAGCTCGGCGTGCGCTGCGTCATCGCGGCCGGCTGGGCGGTCGAGGACGAGCCGGCGCGTGTCTTCGCCGCCACGCTGTACCGCGAACTGCTGGCCCGCCGCCCCTTCATTGACGCGGTGGCCACCGCGCGCGCGGCCTGCTGGGCCGAGGGCGGCAACACCTGGGCCGCCTTCCAGTGCTACGGCGACCCGGGCTGGACGATGCGCAGCGGCACCAGCGACGCCCAGGCGCCCAGCGGCAGCGCACTGGCCGAGTTCGCCGCCATCGCCAGCCCGCCGGCGCTGGCGCATGCGCTGGAGACGCTGGCCACCCGCGCGCGCTTCCACGGCGTGCCGCCGGCCGACACGCTCGAGCGCATCCGCCACCTGAAGGCGCGCTTCGA
>JBBQOR010000062.1:0-8158 GCA_038331055.1 Burkholderiales bacterium | reverse complement strand
AAGCTGTTGGCCGAGCAGGCTGCCGCGGTGGCGCCGGCCGAGCTCGAACGTGCACGCAACCAGATCGCCGTGCGCTGGCTGCGTGCGCATGAAAGTCCGACCCGGCGGCTGGAAGAGTCGGCGCTGGCAATGTTCGCCCATGGCCGGCTGCCCCAGCCGGCCGAACGCATGGCGCGGCTGCAGGCGCTGCAGGTGGAGGACCTGCGTGCGGCCTACGAGCGGATGCTCGCGGCGCCACCGGCGCTGGCGCTGGTGGGCCGGCTGCCCGCGGGCGCCGTCGAACAGGCGCGCGGCCTGCTGGCGGGCGCGCTGGCCCGATCAACCTAGATCCGGCAGCAACGGCCGCGTTCTGGCGAGCGGCAGCGCGCGCATCAGCGGCCAATTTACGAGACCAGAGGTCCCGGTCATGTCACCAGGAACGGCAAAGATCCTGGTCGGTGCTTTCCTGGACATCGCCCTCACGCTCGACTGGAACGCGGCGGCTGCCGGTCGACACGGCATGGTGCGCCCGACAGGGCACTTCAACCGTATCGACGGTCTGGCCGTGCAGAACTGGGTTCGCGGCTGACCGCCCCGCACCACCTCGGCGCCGGGGCCGGTTGGGCCGGATGGGCAAGCGCTCTGCCGGATCCCGTACAGAGCCGCTTCAGCGCAGCACGCTGGCAACGAACTCCTGCACCTGGGGCTCGAAGCGGGCGTAGGACGGTGTGTGGCAGCGGTCTTGCAGGATCACCAGCGGCCGGCGCTGCGGCAGCAGCGCGTTGAGCTTCAACGCGGACTCGATCGGCGTCACCGGGTCGTCGCGGCAATGCACCTGCAACACTGGCATGCGCACCTGCGGCGCGGCCAGATCGGCGCGCAGCGGGCTCTTCATCAGCAGGGCCACCGGCAACCACGGATAGCGGTGCTGCGCCACATCCAGTGCCGAGGCGAAGCTCGAATCCAGCACCATTGCGGCAGCCGGCACTTCAGCGGCCAGGATGGTGGCCACCGCCGTGCCCAGTGACTCGCCGAACAGCACCACGCGCGCCGGCGGCACGCGCTGCGCCAGCGCCGCCCAGGCGGTGCGCACATCGCTGAGCAGGCCGGCTTCATCGGGCTGCCCGCTCGAGCCGCCGTAACCCCGCCAGCTGAGCGCCATGAAGCCCGCGCCGCTGGCCGCCAGCCGGCGCAGCCGCGCGTCGCGCGCCATCAGGTTGGCGCCGTTGCCATGCAGATACAGGTAGACCGGCGCGGCGGCATCGCGCGGCGCCAGCCACCAGACCACGATGCGTTCGCCGTCGGGCGTGACCAGCGTCTGCGAGACCAAACCGGGCACGCCCACGGCCGAGGCGTCCATCGCCGCCGGGTTGGGCCGGAACTGCAGCCAGTGCTGCGCGCTGTACATCAACACGCAGATCGCCAGATACAGCGCGAGCGGCCACAGCAGCCAGCGAACAAGGCGACGGGAATCCATGCGCGGATTCTGCCGGCGGCGCCCGGTCAGCCGCGCAGCGGCAACGCCACACCGATCGCGATGAAGACCCCGCCGCGGGCGCGGTTGAAGCGCCGCCCGACGCGCGCCAGCCAGCGGCGCACCCGGTGCGACATGCTGGCGATGAAGACCTCGGTCGCGATCTCGATGGCGGCGAAGAAGAGCACCGCCTTCGGTTGGGCGGGCCGACTGTGGCCAGCGTGTAGATGAACCAGGTGTCGAGCGCCAAGGCAACGTCGCGGCCGGTTCAGCCGGCGGCCGGCACGCCGAAGCGGCTGGACTCGATCAGCGCGGGCTGCGATCGGGCCGCTCGACACGCTCGATCTTCGGGTCGCCCCAGGGCCCGGTGACGTGGAACTCGCGCGTGCCCGCCAGCGCCAGCGGGCCGCGCAGCACCAGCTGCGCCAGCAGCGTGCCCAGGCCGATCGCGGGGTTGATCGCGGCATAGGCCAGGCTCGCGGTGCCGGCGTTGATCTCGGGCACCACCAGCACGCGCAGGTCCTGCGTCTCGCGCTGCACGTCGAAGCGGCCTTCCAGCAGCACCGCGGCGCTGGCGCCGCGCAGGCGCAGGTTGTTGGTCTGCGCGAAACCGCGTTCGACGTCCAGGCGCCCGCTCACGCTGTCGAAAGCGAAGCCTTCCTGGAACAGGTCGCGGAAGTCCAGTACCAGCCGCCGCGGCAGGGTCTGCAGGCTCAGCAGACCCAGCAGCCGCGCGGCGCCAGGCTCGGCGTTGAGCAACTGGCCAGCGGCCAGATCAACATCGAGCCGCCCGTCCAGGCTGGGCAGGTCCGGCGCCAGCGGTGATCCGCGCCAGCTGAGTTCACCCGCCACATGGCCCTTGCCGCCGCGCAGCACGCGGCCGGCGCCCAGGCGTTCAGCGAAGTTGCCGCTGTCGGCCAGTTCGAGGCGGAACTCCAGCGCCATGCGCCGGCCCCCGGCTGCCGACCAGTGGCCGCTGGCGCGCAGCTGCGCCTCGGGGGTGATCATCGCCAACCGGGTGAGCTGCCAGTCACCGCTGCCCTGGCCGGCGGCCGCGGCAAGGTTGATCGCTTCCACTTCGACGCGGCCGAACTTGCGCCCGCGCATCTCGAAGTCTTCGATCACGACGTCCAGCGCGGGTACGCTGGCCGGCGCGCGCGCCAGCGGGTCTTCCACCGCCCCGGGATCGAGGGCCGGCAACGCCAGCCGGGCGAGCCGCGCGCGCACGCGACCGGGCCCCTCGCGCGGGCTGCGCAGCTCGATGTCGCCGGCCATCTGGTCGGCATCGACGCGCGCCCGCCACAGGCCCTCGCCGCCCGCGCCGATCTGGTGGGTGGCGTCGAGCACGACGCCACTCAGGCGGCGCCCGCCGGCCACCAGTTCTGCCACGCGCAGCTGCACCCGGTCCGGCACGCGGTCGGGCAAGCCCACGACCGCCGGCAGCGCCGTGCCCGCACGCGCGACAGCAGCCTCGGGCGCCGCAGCGACAGCCGCCTGCCAGGCATCGGCATCCAGGCGCGGCAGCTGAAGGGCAAGATGCACACCGATGGTTGGCACGGGCGGCGCCTCGGTGCCCACGCCGACGGCCGCACGCACTTTCGCAGGCGCGCTGGCGCGCTGCTCGACCAGCAGACGCGCCTGCGCGACGCTGCCGGCCGGGTTGCCCAACTCGATGCGCACGGCGTCGATGCGGCCCTCGCCGCGGCCGTCTGCCGAAGCCTGCGGCTGGCTCTGCACCAGCAGCGGCCACACCGCGTCGGCCGGCTTGGCCAGCGGCGGCGGCAAATCGATCTGCATGCCGCTGAGCGGGCTGTTCAGCGTCCACTCGCTGCGCCCGCGCTGCACCGCCAGCTGCAGCCGGTACGGGCTGCTGCCACGCAGGCGCGCAGCCACCGGCGCCAGGGGCGCGAGTGCGCCGGCCAGCGCAGGCTCGCGGCGCAGGCCGTCCAGGCTGGCGCTGCCCTGGCCGCTGAACTTCAGGCTGCCGTCAGGCTGTGTGCCGCCGTCGAACACCAGTTCTCCACCGGCCACGCGCGCACTGGCGCCGGCCAGCGCGAAGCCGCGCTGCGTGAAGTCGACGCGGCCCCGCGCCTGCGCCAGCAGCGGCAGATCGGGTGCGATGCGCAGGTCGCCGCCGGCCAGCGTCACGCTGCCGCGCACGGTAATGCCCGCCGGCTCGTTCAGCGGCAGGCTCAGCGCCAGCCGCAGCTCGGCACTGCCGGCGGCGCTGGTCTGCGCCAGTCCGAAGCCGATCATCTCGCCCACCGGTGAGGCGCTGACAAAGCGCAGCAGTTCGGCCGCCGGGCCGCGGCCCTGGCCTTCGATCAGCAGCAGCGGCCGCGTCAGGTCGGCAATGCCGCCCTGCACACCGCGCAGCTCGAAGGCGCCGAACTGGCCGCGCACGTCGCGCAACCGCATCGCGCCGCGATCGAACTCCAGCTGCCCGCTGACCGCGCCCAAGGCCGGCCAGGGCGACGTCCAGGCCGGCGCCAGTCCGGCCGCCGGTGCGCTGGGCACGTAGGCCAGCGTGACGCCGTCGACCTGCGATTCGACGCGGAAGCTGCCTGGCCCGGCATCTGCGAACGGAAAGTCCCACAGGTCGCCCTTGACGTGGAAGACGGTGTCGCGCAGGCGGCCGCCCTGCACTGCGCGCTCGACCCAGCGCTGCACATCGCGCCCGAGTTGCAGCGGCAGATGGCGCGCGACGCGCTGGGCGTCGGCCTCTTGCAGCTTGCCGGCCAGCTCGAGCTGGCCGGGAAAGCGCCCGCCGCGCGCGAAGCCCGCCGCCGCGCCGCTGCGCCAGCGCGCGCTGGCCTCGCCACGCAGACCGGCGCTGTCAAAACGGGCGTTGCGCACCTCGAGATCCAGCGCGGCGGGCGCGCCGGCCTTGGCGGTGGCGGTCGCGGCGCCGACGCGCCAGACGAGGTCAGCCGTCAGGCTGTTCAGCGGCAGCCTGGGCTCGGCGAAGACGCCCGGAAAGTCCAGCGCGCCTTGCGTGATCTCGAGCCGCGCCTGACCACCGCGCTCGGTGGCGTCGAAGTGGATGTCGGCCTGCTCGAAGCCGGGCCGGCGCGGCAGCGGCCGCGGGTCGTCGTCAGCCGGCGCCGGCGCAGCGGCCAGCGCCAGCGCGCCGGCCTGCCCGCGCGCGCGCCAGCGGCTGGGCGCCGACGGCTCGCCGGTCCACTGCACGCCCAGTTCACGCAGCACGCCGCGCGGCGCCAGTGACTGCAGCGCGTCGAGCAGCCCCGTCGGCAGCGGCAGCCGGCGCGCGACCTGCGCCAGCGCAGCGAGATCGATCTGCTCGGCGCTGAAATCCCCGCCGGTCACCGGGTACCGCGTGGTGTCGGCCTGCGACAGGTCCTGCCGCTGCTGCCAGGCCAGCGCGGTGCGGCCGACCGGCCAGCGCACACCGTCGCCGGTGGAAAAGCCCAGCTCCAGCGCGTGCAACGCAACGCCGCGCTCGTCGCGCGTGGCCTGCAGGCGCCCGCGCAGATCGCTCAGCGCCAGCGGCGCCAAGTAGCGCCGCGCGGCATCAGCGGCGCCGGTCGCCGCGGGAAGGCGCAGCGCCAGCGTGTGCAAGGCCAGATCCAGCGTGGCTTGGCGCGGGCGGCCTTGCTCGATGTCGAGCCAGCCGCGCAGCGCGCCGTCGCCGGCATCGACAGCCAACGGCAGCGTGGCGTGGCGGCCCAGCGCGGCCACATCGACTCGGGGAAAGTCCGCGAACAGCGTGCCGCTCCAGCGCGCGAAGTCGCCGCTGCGCGCCAGCAGCGCCTGCGTGAAGCGCCCGCGCATGCTGAAGCGCTCGCCCCACTCGGGCGGCGGCGTGGCGTCGATGCGCAAGTCGTGGCGGCGCAGGCCGTTGCGCAGCACCAGATCCACCTCCTGCAGCAGCAGCGGCGGCGCGGCGCGCTGCTCGTCGGTCCAGCGCAGCACACCTCGGCGCACGACGATCTCCTGCTGCTCGAAGACCCAGTCCAGCGCCTGCGGATCGACCGGCTCGCTGCCGGCCTCGATGTCGAAGCCGGCGACGAACAGCCGGCCTTGCGCATCACGCCGCACATCAAGCTGCGCGCCTTCGACATGCAGTTGCGCGAAGCGTGGCGACAAGGTCAGCAGCGAGGCTGGCGACAGTGCGGCGGTCAGGCGCGCCAGCCCCAGCGCCACGCGGCCCTGGCGGTCGAGCAGCCGCACATCCGCAAATTCGAAGGCCGGCACCCAGCCCCCGCTGTGCACGCGGATCGCGCCGATACGCACCTGCACACCAAGTGCCGCCGAGGCCCGCGCCTCGATCTGCGGACGCCATTGCTCGAGCCGGGGCAGAATCCCCCAATGCAGGGTCAGCCAGGCCACGAGCGCCAGGCTCCAGGCCGACAGCACAACAACCGAAGACCAGCGCACCAGCGTGCGCAGCCGCCTCCACCATCGGCGCCGCGCACCGGTGGCGGGCGCGGCGGCAGTCTCGGCGGCAGTCGCGGCAGCAAGAGACGGGGGTGAGGACATTGGAGGATCGGGGGGTGCCTGCCGAGACCGCTGCTGGGAGCCCGTGCGCTTGGGAAGCTGCGCTGGTTCAGCGCATGCGCCGTGGTCTGCGGCAAGCTTTCAGGCCCGCGACCCAATCTAGCACACGGACCCGGCCGCGATGATGGCCGTGGCCGTCACCGCCGAGCACAGCCGCTTCGTCCAGCGCGTGCGCCGCCGCTGGGACGCAGAACGCGCGCTGCTGCCGCCCGGCGTGCCCGAACACGATGCCATCGCCGCGCTGGTCGCCACGCTGCAGCGCGCCGGCCGCACGCTGCCAGCGGCGCTGCGCGTGGCACGCAACCTGGTCGTCGAGCGGCTGGCCGTGCTGGATGTCGAGCACGAGGCCACGCTCGACCAGGTGACCGGCTGCATGACCGCACTCGCCGAGGCCACGCTCGGGCTGGCGCTGCACGCGGCGCTCGACGAAGCCGACGCGCGCTACGGCGAGTTGCTGAACGCACAGGGCCAGCGCATCGAGTTCTGGATCGTCGGCATGGGCAAGCTCGGCGCGCGCGAGCTCAACGTGTCGTCCGACATCGACCTGATCTATGTCTACGAGGACGACGGCCAGACGCAGGGCGTGGACGGCGGGCGCATCGTCTCTGCGCAGGAGTACTTCGCCTTCGTCGCTCGGCGGCTGTATGCGCTGATCGGCGACAGCACCGACGAGGGTTTCGTCTTTCGCGTCGACCTGGCGCTGCGGCCCAACGGCAACTCGGGGCCGCCGGTGGTCAGCCTGGCGATGCTGGAGGAGTTTCTGCAGGTGCAGGGCCGGGAGTGGGAGCGCTTCGCCTGGTTGAAGAGCCGCGTGGTGGCCCCGCGCGAGGCGGTCACCAGCGGCCGCGCGCTGGCGCTGCGTGCGCTGGTCACGCCCTTCGTCTACCGGCGCTATCTAGATTACGGTGTCTTCGAGGGTCTGCGCCAGTTGCACCGCAAGATCCGCGACGAGGCGCAGCGCCGCGCCGCGGGCCGCCCCGAGCGGGCGAACGACGTGAAGCTCTCACGCGGCGGCATCCGCGAGATCGAGTTCATCGTGCAGCTGATGCTGGTGGTGCGCGGCGGGCAGTTCCCCGAGATCCGCACGCGCAGCACGCAACGCGGTCTGCGCCAGTTGGCCGGGCGCGGGTTGATGAAGCACGAGACGGCCGAGCGGCTGCACGCCGCCTACGCGCTGCTGCGGCGCATCGAGCACCGCATCCAATACCTCGACGACCAGCAGACCCATCTGCTGCCGACCGACGACGCCGACCTCGGCTGGATTGCCCGCAGTCTGGGCCTGGACGGCGAGCGGCCCGGCGCCTGCCAGCTGCTGGAGCAGCTCGACGAGGGGCGCGAGATGGTGGCGGCGGAGTTCGACACGCTGCTGGGTGAGGGCCGCGGCAGCAGCACCGACGTGCCCGGCTGCCGCGGCTGCGGCCCTGCGCCGCTGCCGGTGGATAGCCCGGGCCTGATCGAGTCGATGCCGTCCGAGCTGGCCGAACGGCTGCGCGGCTGGGTCAACAAACCCAGGGTGTCGACGCTGCGCGACGAGACGCGGTTGCGTCTGGGCCGCCTGATGCAGAAAACCGCCGCCGCGCAGCGCGAGGGGCAGTGCAGCATGGTCGGCGCGCTGCGCTTCGTCGACTGGGTCGAACCGCTGCTGCGGCGCGAGAGCTATCTGTCGATGCTGGTCGAGCGGCCCGAGGTGCACCGGCGGCTGCTCGGGCTGCTGGGCCTGGCGCGCTGGCCGATGCAGTACCTGATGCAGCACCCGGCGGTGATCGACGAACTGGCCGACGACCGCCTGCTGCACGAACGGTTCGACCGCGACGCCTACCTGGGCGAACTGGTCGAGCGTCATGTCGCGCTGCAGCGCGGTGGCGAGGACGACGAAGGCAAGCTGCTCGACACGCTGCGCCAGGCGCACCACGCCGAGGTTTTCCGCACGCTGGTGCGCGACGTCGAAGGCCGCATCACGGTGGAGCAGGTGGCCGACGACCTGTCGGCGCTGGCCGACGCCACGCTGGCGATAGCGCTGCGCTGGTGCTGGACGCATTTCCGCCAGCGCCATCGTCCGACGCCCGGGCTGGCCGTCATTGCCTACGGCAAGCTCGGCGGCAAGGAGCTCGGCTACGGCAGCGACCTCGACGTGGTGTTCGTCTACGACGACGTTGACGAGCCCGACCGCGACCGCGCCGCCGAGGT
>JBBQOR010000061.1:0-8168 GCA_038331055.1 Burkholderiales bacterium | reverse complement strand
GGTGGGGTCGCCCAGCGCCGTCAGGGCGGACGGAGCCTCGCGGCCGAGCCGCCGGGCCAGTTGCGGGGGCCAGCAGGTGTGGTCCGGCGTGAGGAGCGTGATCGCCATGGGGGGCCGACGAGGTGCTCGAACGCGACTTCTCGGCCATGCACGCGGCCGGCCTCAACGCCGTGCGCGTCTACACGGTGCCGCCGCGCCGGCTGCTCGACGCCGCGCAGCGCCACGGCCTGCGCGTGATGGCCGGCCTGCCGTGGGAGCAGCATGTCGCCTTCCTCGACGATCCGCTGCGCTGCGACGACATCGTGCGCCGCGTGCGCGCCGGCGCCCGCGGCATCGCCGGCCACCCCGCCCTGCTGGCCTTTGCCGTCGGCAACGAGATCCCGGCTTCGATCGTGCGCTGGCTGGGCGCCGCGCGCGTCGAACGCTGGTTGAAGCGGCTGGTCCAGACCGTGAAGGCCGAGGACCCCGGCGCGCTGGTCACCTACGTCAACTTCCCGACGACGGAATACCTGCAGCTGCCATTCGTCGACTTCCACTGCTTCAACGTCTACCTGGAGACGCCCGAGCGCTTCGACGCCTACCTGGCCCGGCTGCAGAATCTGGCCGGCGAGAAGCCGCTGGTGATGGCCGAGATCGGCCTGGACAGCCGCCGCAACGGCGACGCCATGCAGGCCGAGAGCCTGGCCTGGCAGGTGCGCGGTGCCTTCGCCGCCGGCTGCGCGGGGGCGTTCGTCTTCGCCTGGACCGACGAGTGGCATCGCGGCGGCCACGAGATCCTCGACTGGGACTTCGGCCTCGTCACGCGTGAACGCAGTACCAAGCCTGCCCTGGCTGCCGTGCACCAGGCCTTCGCCGAAGCGCCCTTCGGCGCCACGCTGCCCGACGGCCGGCCGTGGCCGATGATCAGCATCGTCTGCTGCAGCTTCAACGGCTCGCGCACCATTCGCGACACGCTCGAAGGCTGCCGCACGCTGACGTACCCGAACTTCGAGCTGATCGTCGTCAACGACGGTTCGACAGACGCCACGCCGAAGATCGCCGCCGAGTACCCCGAGGTGCGCCTGTTCAGCACCAGCAACCGCGGCCTGTCGGCGGCGCGCAATACCGGCTGGCAGGAAGCACGCGGGAAGATCGTCGCCTACATCGACGACGACGCCTACCCCGACCCGCACTGGCTGCACTACCTGGCCTGGCGCTTCGAGACCGGCGACTGGGTCGGCGTGGGCGGCCCGAACATCGCCCCGCCGCATGACGGCCCGATTGCCGACGCGGTGGCCAACGCGCCCGGCGGGCCGGTGCAGGTGCTGATCACCGACACCGAGGCCGAACATGTGCCGGGCTGCAACATGGCCTTCAGGCGCGAGGCGCTGGCGGCCATCGACGGCTTCGACGTGCGCTACCGCGCGGCCGGCGACGATGTCGACCTGTGCTGGCGGCTGCAAGCGCGCGGCGGCAAGATCGGCTTTCATGCCGGCGCCATGGACTGGCACCACCGGCGCAACTCGCTCGTCATGTACTGGCGCCAGCAAAAGGGCTATGGCAAGGCCGAGGCGCTGCTGGAAGAGAAATGGCCCGAGCGCTACAACGCGCTCGGCCACCTGGCCTGGGGCGGGCAGCTGTACGGACGCGGCTTCACGCTGCCGATCCCCGCCGGCCGCTCGCTGATCCATGGCGGGGTCTGGGGCTCGGCCGCCTACCAGTCGCTGTACGCCCCGGCGCCGGCGACGCTGCTGTCGCTGCCGCTGATGCCCGAGTGGTTCTACCTCGTGGGTGCCCTCAGCGCACTGATGCTGCTGGGCCTGTCGTGGCCACCGCTGTGGCTGCTGGCGCCGCTGTGGCTGCTGGCGCTGGCCGCCCCGCTGGTGCAGGCCGCGCTGGCCGCGGCGCGCGCGAGCTTTCCGATCCGTGCGAGTGGTGCACTCGAGCGTGCGCAAAGGCGTCTGCTGGTGTTCTGGATGCACCTGCAGCAGCCGATGGCGCGGCTGATCGGGCGCCGCCAGCATGGCCTGACGCCCTGGCGGCGGCGTGGCGCGGCGCTGGCCGGGCCCCACCTGCCGGAGGCCCCCGCCACCTTCTGGAGCGAACAATGGCGCGCACCCGAAGAGTGGATCGCCGAGTTCGAGCGTGCGCTGCGCAGCGACGGCACGCTGGTCAGGCGCGGCGGCCACACCGACCACTGGGATCTGGAAGTGCGCGGCGGCGTCTGCGGCGCGCTGCAACTGCGCGTGGCGCTGGAAGAACATGGCGCGGGCCGCCAGTTGCTGCGCGTCGGCGCCGCTGCCCGCTCGCCAGCGCTGCTGCATTTCACGGTGGCTCTGGCCGCACTGCTGGCGCTGGCCGCCGCGCTGGGCGGTGGCCTGGTGGCCGCGCCGGTGCTGGCCGGCGTGGCCGCGTGGCTGAGCCTGCGCCGGCACCACGATCAGTCCTTCGCACGCGCGGCCTGGGCCTCGGCCTGCCGCCACATCGTGCGCCCGCAGCCCGAAGGCGCCGGCCTGCAGGCCGCCACCCCGGCCTGAGCGAACGAAGCCCATGAGCACGATGCCGCTGGTCCGCCGTCTGGTGCTGCACCTGCGCCGCTGGTGGGGCTTGCTGGCGGCGATCATCGCCGTCGACCTGCTGGCCGTGCCGATCGCGCTGATCACGCCGCTGTCGCTGAAGATCGCGGTCGACCACGCCATCGGCACCGACCCGCTGCCCGGCTGGGCCAACGCGCTGCTGCCGCGTGCGCTGGCCGACACCCAGGGCGGCGCGCTGGCGCTGGCGGTGGGCCTGGTGATCGCCGTCGCGCTGGCCACCCAGGTGCAGCGCAACGGCGTGTGGATGCTGCAGGCCTGGACCGGCGAACGTGTGGTGATGGGCTTTCGCGCCGACCTGTTTCGCCAGGTGCAGCGCCTGTCGCTGAGCTACCACGACCAGCGCGGCACGGCCGATTCGCTCTACCGCATCCAGTACGACGCGTCGGCCATCCAGTGGCTGGCGGTGTACGGCATCGCGCCGATGCTGACGGCCTTCGGCACGCTGATCGGCATGTTCTTCGTCATGCTGTCGATGGACGGCGCGCTGGCGCTGATCGCGCTGGCAGTGATGCCGGTGCTGGTGATCCTGACACGCAGCTTCGGCCGCCGTGTGCGCGAACGCTGGCATGTGCAGAAAGAGCTGGAGAGCTCGGTCACCTCGATGCTGCAGGAGGTGCTGACCGGGCTGCGCGTGGTCAAGGCCTTCGGCCAGGAGCACCGCGAGGAAGCCCGCTTCCTCGACCGCGCCGGCCGCGAGGTGCGCGCCAGCATGGCCGTGGTGCGCGCGCAGGTGGTGTTCTATGCATTGATCGCGCTGGTGCTGGCCGCCGGCAGCGCCGCCGCGCTGTGGGTGGGCGTGCGCAACGTGCAGAACGGCGCGCTGACGATCGGCCAGCTGACGATGGTCATTGCCTACCTGGCGCAGCTGTACGGGCCGCTGGAGACGCTGTCGCACAAGGTGACCGAGCTGCAGGGCTCGCTGGCCGGCGCAGAGCGCGCCTTCGCGCTGCTCGACCACCCGGTGGAGGTGCAAGACCGTCCCGACGCCCGGCCGCTGGAGCGCGCGCGCGGCACCTTCGAACTTCGCGGCGCCGCTTACGGCTATGCGGTCGACAAGCCGGTGCTGCGTGAACTGACCGCGCAGATTGCCGCCGGCACACGCGTAGGCATCGTCGGCCGCACCGGCGCCGGCAAGACCACGCTGATGAACCTGGTGACGCGCTTCCTCGACCCCACGCATGGCGCGCTGCTGCTCGACGGCGTCGACCTGCGCGACTGGAAGCTCGATGACCTGCGGCGGCAGTTCGCCATCGTGCTGCAGGAGCCGGTGCTGTTCTCCACCACCATCGGCGAGAACATCGCTTACGGCCGGCCCGACGCCAGCGAGGCGCAGATCGAGGCCGCCGCGCAGGCCGCCAACGCGCACGACTTCATCAGCGCCCTGCCCGAGGGCTACCTCACCCAGGTGGGCGAGCGCGGCATGATGCTGTCCGGCGGCGAGCGCCAGCGCATCGCACTGGCCCGTGCCTTCCTGAAGGACGCGCCGATCCTGATCCTCGATGAGCCCACCAGTTCGGTCGACATGAAGACCGAGGCCGCCATCATCGAGGCGATGGAACGCCTGATGCACGGGCGCACCACCTTCATCGTCGCGCACCGGCTGGCCACGCTGCGCCACTGCGACGTGGTCTACGCGGTCGAGGACGGGCGGCTGTTGCCCACCCGCATCGACGACAGCGCCGAGACGCTGATGTCCAATCGCGGGCTGGGCGCCGAGATGAGCCTGGTTCAGTGATGGGCGCCGGGCCATGAACAAGCTGCGCATCGCGGTGCTGGGCACGATGGGCGCCGACCCGTTTGCCGGCATGGCCTGGATGCACATGCAGATCGCCGCCGGCTTCGCGCGCTGCGGGCACGAGGTGCTGTACGTCGAGACCACCTCGGCCTGGCCCTACGACGCCTCGCAGTGGCGGCGGGTCGACGATGCCACTTACACGCTGGCCTACCTGGCGCGCGTGACGGCGCGCTTCGGCATGGACGCGCAATGGGCCTACCGGCGCAGCTGGGGCGACGGCGCCTGGCTCGGCCCGCGTGCGGCCGACGCCGCGCAGTGGCTGGCCAGCGCGGACCTGGTCTTCAACGTGGCGGGCGCCACCTCGGTCGAACGGGACGGATTCGCGTGCAGGCGCATGGTGCTCTTCGGCACCGACCCGGTGGCCGAGGAGCTGATGTTCGCCGCCGGCGACCCGCGCACCATCGCCCACATCGAGGCGCACCACGATGTGGTCAGCTACGGCGAGAACCTGGGCACACCGCGCTCGGCGCTGCCGCCACTGCCGCGGCTGCGCGCGCGCACCCGGCAGCCGGTGCTGATGGACCTGTGGGACGGCGGGCCGCCCACGCGCGAGGTCTTCACCACCGTGGGCAACTGGCGCCAGGAAGGCGAGGACGCCGTCTGGCAGGGCCAGCCGCTGCGCTGGAGCAAGCACCATGAGTTCCTGAAGTTCATCGATGTGCCGCGCTGCGCGGGGCTGGCGGTGGAGTTGGCGACCAACCTGAGCAAGCCCGATGAAGCCAACCGCGCGACTGATGCTTCACGCGCACAAGACCCGCACCAGATCCGCACCGCCGAGAGCCTGAACCGCGAGCACTGGCGCATGCTGCAAGAAGGCGGATGGCAACTCGCCGACGGCCCGGCGCTCTCGCTGGACCCGTGGCCTTACCGCGACTACATCCTCGCCTCGCGCGGCGAATTCACGGTGGCGCGCGAGTTCAACGTGCTGCCGCGCAGCGGCTGGTTCAGCGAACGCAGCGCCTGCTATCTGGCCGCCGGCCGGCCGGTGGTGACGCAGGACACCGGCTTCTCCGACGTGCTGCCCTGCGGCGATGGGCTGTTCGCCTTCGACACCGCCGAGCAGGCCGTCGATGCGCTGCACGCCATCAACGCCGACTACCCGCGCCACGCGCGCGCCGCCAAGGCGATCGCGCACGACTGGTTCCGCGCCGAGGTCGTGCTGCCGCGGCTGCTGGCCGATCTGGGGGCCTGAGGTGAGCGCGGCGCCCAGGCGCTTGATCGTCAACGCCGATGACTTCGGCCTGACCGAGGGCATCAACGCCGGCATCGTGCAGGCGCACGAAGAAGGCATCGTCACCAGCACCAGCCTGATGGTGCACGGACCTGCCGCCGCTGCGGCCGCCGCCTATGCGCGTGCGCACCCGCGGCTGGGCCTCGGGCTGCATGTCGACCTGTGGGAGTGGGTCTGGCACGACGACGGCCAGTGGCAGCGCCTGTACACCCGTGTGGCCGAGGACGAAGCCTCGGTGGTGCAGGAGATGGCCGGGCAGCTGGCGCGCTTTCGTGATCTGGTCGGGCGCGACCCCGACCACCTCAACAGCCACCAGCATGTGCACCGGCTCGAGCCGGTCGGCGGCGCGCTGCGCGCGCTGGCACACGCGGTGGCGGTGCCGCTTCGCGGTCAGGGGCCGTGGCGTTATCTCGGCGGCTTCTACGGACAGACCGACACCGGCGAGCCCTACCCCGAGGGCGTGTCGCCCGAGCGGTTGATCGAGCTGCTCGACGCGCTGGAGCCGGGCATCACCGAGTTCGGCTGCCACCCGGGCCTCGTGGCCGACGACGACCCGCTGGGCGGCACCATGTACCGCAGCGAGCGCCGCCAGGAGGTGCAGACCCTGTGCCACCCCGACGTGCGCGCGCGCATGGCCCGCGGCGACATCCAGGCCTGCACCTTCGCCGACTGCGCCGACGCCGTGAAGCGGGCGGGCTGATGGACGCCAACCGCCGCCTGCGCATCATCGTCATGGGCTACGTGGTGCGCGGCCCGCTGGCCGGGCCGACCTGGCACCACCTGCAGTACGTGATGGGCCTGAAGGATCTGGGCCACGACGTCTGGTACCTGGAAGACAGCGCCGATCACGATTCCTGCTACGACCCGGTACAGCAGATGATGGTGGCCGACCCCAGCTACGGCCTGGCCTACACGCAGCGCGTGTTCAGCCGCGCGGGCGTCGGCGATTGCTGGGCCTATCACGACGCGCATACCGGCCGCTGGCATGGCCCGGCGGGCGAACGCATGCCGGCGCTGTGCCGCAGCGCCGACCTGCTGTTGAACGTCTCGGGCATCAACCCGTTGAGACCGTGGGTCGAGGCCATCCCGCGGCGGGTGCTGATCGACACCGACCCCGTCTTCACGCAGGTCGACATCCTGAACTACGAAGAACAGCGGCGCTTCGCGCAGGCGCACAACGCGTTCTTCAGCTTCGGCGAGTCGATCGGCCAGCCCGGATGCCGCGTGCCCGACGACGGCCTGCCCTGGCAGCCGACACGCCAGCCGGTGGTGCTGCGCGCCTGGGCGCCGGGCCCGCCGCAACCCGAAGGCGCCTTCAGCACCGTGATGCTGTGGGACAGCTATGTCGAACGCGAATGGGCAGGCCAGCGCTACGGCATGAAGTCCGAGGAGATGGAGCGTGTGCTCAGCATGCCCGCGCGCAGCAGCCAGCGCTTCGAGCTGGTGCTGGGCGGCCCGACGGCACCACACGAGCGGCTTCATGCCCTGGGCTGGGCCCTCGCCGACCCGCTGGCGCTGACCATCGACCCCTGGCTCTACCAGGACTACATGCGCGCCTCGAAGGCCGAGTTCAGCGTCGCCAAGCACGGCTACGTGGTCAGCGCCAGCGGCTGGTTCAGCGAACGCAGCGCCGGCTACCTGGCCTGCGGCCGGCCAGTGGTGGTGCAGGACACCGGCTTCTCGCGCCACCTGCCCACCGGCGAAGGGCTGCTGGCCTTCGACACGCTGGACGACGCGCTGGCGGCGGTGGAAGACGTGCAGTCGCGCTACGCCCACCACTGCCAGGCCGCACGCGAACTGGCCGAGGCACAGTTCGACGCCGCGAAAGTGCTCGGCCGCATGCTCGAGGCGCTGGACAGCCACGCCACCACCATTGCCACCACCAAGGCCGGAGACCCGCCATGATCGACAAGCAAAAGATCGCCGCCGAAGCCACCGTCTTCTTCAACAAGCTGTGGAGCAAGGGCGACCCCTGGGATCTGGAGGGCAACCCCTTCGAGACCGCCAAGTACGACGCGCAGTTCGCTGTGCTCGACGCCGACAAGGGCCGCTACGGACGGGCGCTTGAGATCGGCTGCGCGGCCGGTGTGTTCACCCGCCGGCTGGCCGAGCGCTGCGATTCGGTGGTGGCGCTCGACGTGGCCGAGCCGGCCATCGCGCTGGCGCGCGCGCGCAGCGCGGCGGCGAACATCACGAACATCGACTACCGCCTGGCCAACGTGATGGAGTGGAAAGAAGAGCTCGACGAGCAGTGGGACCTGGTGGTGCTGGCGGAGACCCTGTGCTACCTGGGCTGGCTTTACCCCTTCTTCGACATCGCCTGGTTTGCCCACTGTCTGCACCAGGGCACGCGCCCGGGCGGCCGGCTGCTGCTGGCCAACACCTGCGGCGGCGTCGAGGACTATCTGCTCAAGCCGTGGATCATCCGCACCTACCACGACCTGTTCCGCAATTCCGGCTTCGAGGTGGTGCAAGACACCAAGTTCCGCGGCACCAAGAATGGAGCCGATATCGATGCCATCGTCACCCTGATGAAGAAGCCCGGCTGATCGCCGGTTCGCGGCCG
>JBBQOR010000060.1:0-8347 GCA_038331055.1 Burkholderiales bacterium | reverse complement strand
CGCATTGCGCGGGCCTGGTGCCGCTGGCTTTCGACCTGGCCGAGCGCTTCGACCTGCGGCTGGACTTCCACGTCGACGAGCATCTGGCCCCGCCGATCGCCAACCTTCCCACTGTCGCCCGGCTCGCACGCGAGCGCGGCTGGGGCGCGCGCACGGTGTGCGGGCACAACTGCCTGCTCTCGGTGATGGACCGTGCGCACTGCGACGCCACGCTGGATGCCGTGGCCGAAGCCGGCATCGGCCTGGTGGCCCTGCCCTACACCAACCTGCACCTGCAAGACAGCGCGCAGCAGCCGCCCTTCACCACACCGCGCCAGCGCGGCATCCTGCCGCTGCACGAGGCCGCCGCGCGCGGCATCCGCGTGGCGCTGGGCTCGGACAACCACCGCGACCCGTTCTTTCCCGCCGGCGATCTCGACCCGCTGCAGACGCTGGCGCTGGCTGCGCTGGCCGCGCAGCTGGACGATCCGCTGCAGAGTTGGGCCTCGGCCGTGACCACGCAGCCTGCCAGCCTGCTGGGGCTGGCCTGGGACGGCCTGCTGCGTGTGGGCAGCCCGGCCGACCTGGTGATCCACCCCGGGCGCAACGCCGCCGAGGTACTGAGCCGCCCGTGCCACGGCCGCGTGGTACTGCGCGCCGGCCAGCCAGTGGACGGCACACTGCCCGACTTCCGCGAACTCGACACGCTGCGCAGCTGACCGTCAACCCAACCACAGCGCCCAAGATGCCCCACGCCCCGATCCCGCCGCCACCCTCCACCGACGCCGCCCACCACGGCCTGCGCAGCGACATCGACTGGGCGGCCGTGGCGCAAGAGCTGCACGGGCTGAACCTGATCACCACGCCACGCCAGCGCCGCCAGCTCTCGCGCGACTTCTACTGGTACAGCCCGATCCTCACCGAGCAACTGGCCGACTGCACCGCCGACCTGGTGGTCAGGCCGAGCACCGAAGCCGAGGTGCGGCGCATCGCCGCCGTCGCCGCGCGACACCGGCTGCCGCTGACCGTGCGTGGCGGCGGTACCGGCAACTACGGCCAGTGCGTGCCGCTGGTGGGCGGGCTGGTGCTCGACACCACCGAGATGCTGCGTGTGCTTGACATCCAGCCCGGCCGCTGCACGGTGCAGGCCGGGGCGCGGCTGCACGACATCGAACTGGCGGTGCGCGAGACCGGCCAGGCGCTGCGCATGTGGCCCAGTACCTGGCGCGTGGCGACCGTCGCCGGCTTCATCGCCGGCGGCTTCGGTGGCGTCGGCTCGACCACCCACGGGGTGCTGCGCGACAGCGGCAACCTGCTGCGCTGCCGCGTCGTCACCGTCGAAGACCCGCCGCAGGTGATCGAACTGCACGGCGACGAGATCCAGCAGGTGCACCACGCCTACGGCACCAACGGCATCATCACCGAGGTGGAACTGGCGCTGAGCCCGGCCGTCGACTGGGTGCACGTGATCGCCCTGTTCCCGCGTTACCGGCAGGTGCTGGACTGCGCACAGGCCTGCGGCGGGGGCGCCGTGCACTGCTTCCTGCTGTCGGCGGTGGACGCCCGCTTCGCGCCCTACTACGCACCGCTGGCGGCGCACTTTCCGCACGATGCCAGCCGGCATGCCTTGTTCGCGATGGTGGCGCCGGACTCGCTGGCCGCCTTCGGCGAGCAGGTGGCGGCCCAGGGCGGCCAGGTGTCGCTGTCGATGAGCGAGCCCGAGCTCGAAGCGGCCGGGCTGCCGCCGGCCTACGAGTGCGCCTACAACCACACCACCTTGCAGGTGCTCAAGAGCGACCGCGGCTACAGCTACCTGCAGGTGGCCTACCCGCAGCCCTTCGAGCCGGCGCTGGTCGAGCGCCAGATGGCGCGCTGGGAAGCCCACTGCCCCGGCGAGGTCTGGCAGCACCAGGAGTTCGCGCGCATGCACGGCGCCGACGCCACCTTCGGGCTGGTGCTGGTGCGCTGGCGCGGCGCCGAACGCATGTACGAGCTGGTCGCCGACATCGAAGCCGACGGCTGCACCATCTTCGATCCGCACGCGCTGACGATCGAGGACGGCGGCATGAAGACCATCGACGGCGCGCAGATCGCATTCAAGCGCCGCGCCGACCCGCTGGGGCTGATGAACCCCGGCAAGACCCGCGGCTGGACCCCCGCGATGGCGCGCACGGCGGAGGACGCATGAGCCTGGATACCCCTACACCGGCTGCGCAGAGCGGCCAGCCGCTGGCGCGCTACCTGGCCGCCAAGCGCATCGGCGACATGGTCTACATGTCGGGCGTGATCGCGGTGGACCCGGCCACGCGGCAGGTCATCGAACGCTTCGAGCAACTGCCGCCCGAGGCACGCAGCGCACTCGGCGAGACCGGCGAGATGTCGATCGACGTCTACCAGGCCCCCGCGCTGGTGCAGAGCTGGGTGGTGCTGGAGCGCATCCGCACCCTGGCCGAGCAGCACGGCGGCACGATGGCCGATGTCTTCAAGCTGGTGCAGTACTTCACCGACCTGCGCGACTACCCGCTGTACGCCCGCGTGCGCCGGCTCTTCTACCCGGGCGAGCCGCCGGTGAGCACGGTGGTCGAGGTCAGCGGCATGATGCCCTCGCGTCAGGTGCGCATCGAGGTCGAGGCCACCGCCTGCATCCCGCTGGGTCGCGGTTGAGTGACCGATGAGTGACCGGTGAGTGACGGGTGAGTGACGGGTGAGCGACAGTCGTATGGCGACCAATCCGGCACGCGACTTGCCTGCACCCGACAGCAGCACAGAGGGCCTGCAGATGGCAAAGATCCCACCGGGCGTCGGCCCGAGCTTCCCGCAGGTGGTGGTGCTGTTCGGCGCCACCGGCGACCTGGCCCGGCGCAAGCTGCTGCCGGGGCTGTACCACCTGTCCAGCACGGGCTTCATTCCCGGCTGCCGCGTCATCGGCGTCTCGCTGGACGACATCGACCGCGAGGCCTTTCTGGGCATCGCGCGCGGTGCGCTGGACGAGTTCGGCACGCGCAAGGTGGCCGATGCAGACTGGGCGGCTTTTGCCAGCAACCTGGACTACGTGCCACTGGCCGCCGGTGCTGCGGCGTTGAAGGCGGCTGTGGAGCGCGCAGAGCACAGCCTGGGCCGCGAAAGCCGCCGCCTGCACTACCTGAGCGTGCCGCCCAACGCGGCGCTGGCGGCGGTGCAGATGCTGGGCGAAGCGGAGCTGGTCGACCGTTCACGCATCGTGATGGAAAAGCCCTTCGGCACCGACCTGGCGAGCGCGGTGTCGCTGAACGCCCGGCTGCACGAGGTGTTCGAAGAGTCGCGCATCTTCCGCATCGACCACTTCCTGGGCAAGGAGCCGGCGCAGAACATCCTCGCCTTCCGCTTCGCCAACGGGTTGTTCGAGCCGATCTGGAACCGCAACTTCATCGACCACGTGCAGATCGACGTGCCCGAGACGCTGGGCCTGGGCCGGCGCGCCGGCTTCTACGAGCAGACCGGCGCCTTTCGCGACATGGTGGTGACGCACCTGTTCCAGATCCTCGCCTTCATGGCGATGGAGCCGCCGACCAGCCTGGAGCCGGCGCCGATCAGCGAAGAGAAGAACAAGGTCTTCCGCAGCATGCTGCCGATCGAGCCGCAGGACGTGGTGCGCGGCCAGTACACCGGCTACCGCACCGAGCAAGGCGTCAGTCCCGAGAGCGAGACCGAGACCTTCATCGCGCTGCGCTGCTCGATCGACAACTGGCGCTGGGCGGGCGTGCCCTTCTTCCTGCGCACCGGCAAGCGCATGGCCGAGGGCCAGCGCATCATCTCGATCGCCTTCCGCGAACCGCCCAAGAGCATGTTCCCGCCCGGCTCGGGCGTCGGCGCGCAGGGGCCGGACCACCTGACCTTCGACCTCGCCGACGCGTCCAGGATGTCGCTCAGCTTCTACGGCAAGCGCCCGGGCCCGGGCATGCGGCTGGACAAGCTGAGCCTGCAGTTCGCGATGCACGACACCAAGCTGATCGGCGATGTGCTCGAAGCCTACGAGCGGCTGATCCTCGACGCCATGCGCGGCGACCGCACGCTGTTCACCAGCGCCGAAGGCATCGAGCGGCTGTGGCAGGTCTCCACGCCGCTGCTCGAAGCGCCGCCGCCGGTGCGCCCCTATGCGCCCGGCTCGTGGGGGCCGAATGCGATCCACCAGCTGGTGGCGCCACGCGCCTGGCGGCTGCCTTTCGAGCGCACCTGGCGCGACCCGAACAAGCTGGGCAGCTAGGCCCGGGCGCGGGCCCGCGCGCGACGAGAATGCGCCCTGTTCGGTGACGTCAAAGGCGCAAACGCAAGATGGATTCACTTTCGCAGCTGGCCCTGGGGGCCGCGGTCGGCGTCGCCGTGATGGGCCGCCGCACGGCGGTGTGGAAAGCGGCGCTGTGGGGCGGCGTGGCAGGCACGCTGCCCGACCTGGACGTGCTGATCGATCACGGCGACCCGGTGCTCAACATGGTGCTGCACCGCGCCGAGACCCACGCGCCGTTCTGGCTGACGCTGTTCTCGCTGCCGCTGGCCGCCGCCGTGGCCCGCCTGCACGGCGAATGGCCGCAGTGGCGCCGCTGGTGGCTGGCACTGTGGCTGGCGCTGGTGACGCACCCGCTGCTGGACGCGATGACGGTCTACGGCACGCAACTCGCGCTGCCCTTCAGCGACCGTCCGTTCGGCGTGGGCAGCATCTTCATCATCGACCTGCTGTTCACACTGCCGCTGCTGATCGGGGCCGGCTGTGCGCTGGGCATGAAGTCACCGAACCGCGGCCTGGCGGCCAACGCGCTGGGCCTGCTGTTCAGCACCGCCTATCTGGCCTGGAGCTTTGGCGCGCAGCAGCATGTGCAGCGCATCGCGCAGGCGTCGCTGGCCGCGCAGGGCATCAACGCAGAGCGTGTGCTGGTCACGCCCAGCGCTTTCAACACCGTGCTCTGGCGTGTCGTCGCGGTTGACGGACCTCATTACCGCGAAGGCTTCTACTCGCTGCTGGACCGCTCGCCGCAGATCGCCTTCGACCGCTTCGAGCGCGGCACCGCGCTGCTGCCTGAACTGCAGGGCATCGATGGTGTGCGCCGCATCGCCGCCTTCAGCCAGGGCTTCTTCAAGCTGCACATCGACGGCGCCCGCGTGCTGATCAGCGACCTGCGCATGGGCCAGGAGCCGAACTACGTCTTCAGCTTCGCGGTGGCCGAGCGTCACAGCGCCCCGGTGGCTCTGCGGCCCTCGGTGCAGGTGAGCAGCCGACCCGACCTGGCGCGTGGCCTGCCCTGGCTGTGGCGGCGCGCGCTGGGCGAGCCGCTGCCGCCGCCGCGCTGATCTCCACACCAAGCTCACACCATGCTCGACCGCACACTCACCGTCCGCGTGGCCCGCATCGACGCGTTGACGCCCGAAATCCGCGCCTTCGAACTGGTGCACCCCTGGGGCCGTGCGCTTCCCGGCTGGGCGGCCGGCGCGCACATCGACGTGCACACGCCCGGCGGCTTCATGCGCCAGTACTCGCTGGCCAGCGCGCCGCCGGCCGGCGGCGCGCCGATGCGCTACCTGATCGGCGTCAAGCGTGAGCCCGTCAGCCGCGGCGGCAGCCTCGCCCTGCACGAACAGGTGGCCGAAGGCGACCTGCTGGCCATCAGCGCACCGCGCAACACCTTCCCGCTGCATCGGCAGGCGCGGCACCACCTGCTGCTGGCCGGCGGCATCGGCCTGACGCCGTTGCTGGCGATGGCCGAACAACTGTCGCGCGAAGGCGCCGCGTTCACGCTCGCCGTCTTCGCACGCAGCCGCAGCCATCTGCCCTTTGCCGAGCCGCTGGCGCCCCTGGGGGCGCGCGTGCGGCTTCACCTGGACGACCCTGCCGCGCCGGAGAAGCTCGATCTCGCGCGGCTGATCGGCGAGAGCCCCGAAGGCAGCCACCTCTACCTGTGCGGCCCGGGGGGCTTCATGCAGGCCGCGCGCACCGCGGCCGCCCACTGGCGCGACGACAGCGTGCACCTGGAGTACTTCGCACCACCCTCGTCGGGCGCCGACGACGCGCCGTCCGAGCCCTTCGTGCTGCGGCTCGCGCAGCGCGGCATCAGCGTGCCGGTGGCTGCCGGCCAGAGCGCGGTGGAGGCGCTGCACGATCTGGGCATCGGCGTGCCCACCTCGTGCGAGCAGGGCGTCTGCGGCACCTGCGTGGTGCCCTGGCTGGCGCGGCCCGGCAGCGGCGCGCCAGAGCACCGCGACTTCTGCCTCTCGGCGACCGAGCGCCAGCGCCGCGTGGCCCTGTGCTGCGCACGCGCCACATCGGGCACGTTGACGATCGACCTGTGACCTCCACCAAAGCCGCGATGAACGCCCCCGACCCGCACCCGCTGATCGCCCATTCGGCCTCCCATTCGGCCGCCTACTCTGCCGCCACCTGGCGTGTGATGCCGCCCGACGCCGACCCGGCCGAGACCGCAGAGTGGCTGGAGGCCTTCGCCACGCTGGTGCGCGAAGGCGGCGGCGAGCGCGGCACCTACATCCTGCGCCGTCTGCTCGACGCCGCGCGGGCCCAGCAGGTGCCGCTGCCTGCGGTGCTGAACACGCCCTACGTGAACACGGTGACGCTGGCCCTGCAGCCGCCCTTCCCCGGCCATCTGGAGCTGGAAGCGCGCATCTCGGCGGCGGTGCGCTGGAACGCGCTGGCGATGGTGGTGCGCGCCAACCGTGTCTCGTCCGAACTGGGTGGGCACATCGCCACCTATGCGTCGATCGCCGATCTGTTCGAGGTCGGCTTCAACCATTTCTTCCGCGCGGGGCAGTCGGGTGACCTGGTGTTCTTTCAGCCGCATGCATCGCCGGGTGTCTATGCGCGCGCCTTCCTCGAGGGCCGGCTGAGCGAGGCGCAGCTGGATCGTTTCCGTCAGGAGACCGGTCAGGAAGCCGGCAAGAACACCTCAGGCGGCCTGTCGAGCTACTGCCACCCCTGGCTGATGCCCGACTTCTGGCAGTTCCCGACCGGCAGCATGGGCCTGGGGCCGATCACCGCCATCTACCAGGCGCGCTTCATGCGCTACCTGGCCGACCGCGGGCTGCTGGCGACTGCAGGACGCAAGGTCTGGGCTTTCGTCGGCGACGGCGAGATGGACGAGCCCGAGTCGCTGGCCGGCCTGAGCCTGGCCGCGCGCGAAGGCCTGGACAACCTGGTCTTCGTCGTCAACTGCAACCTGCAGCGGCTGGACGGCCCCGTGCGCGGCAACGGCTCGGTGGTGCAAGAGCTCGAAGGCCTGTTCGCGGGCGCCGGCTGGAACGTGGTCAAGCTGATGTGGGGCAGTGACTGGGACCCGCTGTTCGCGCGTGACCACGACGGCGTGCTCGTCAAACGTCTGCACGAGACGGTGGACGGCGAGTTCCAGAAGTACGCCGCCACCGACGGGCGCTTCAACCGCGAGCACTTCTTCAACAAGTACCCCGAGCTGCAGGCGCTGGTGGCCGACATGTCCGACGCCGACATCGACCGCCTGAAGCGCGGCGGCCACGACCCGGGGAAGATCCACGCCGCCTACCACGCGGCGGTGCATCACAAGGGGCGGCCGACGGTGATCCTGGCGCAGACCAAGAAGGGCTACGGCATGGGCCACTGGGGCCAGGGCAAGATGGGCTCGCATCAGCAGAAGAAGCTCGACGACGAGGCGCTGCTGGCCTTCCGCGACCGCTTCGCCCTGCCGCTGAAGGACGAGGACGTGTGCGCACTGCGCCTGTACCGCCCGGACGCCGACAGCCCCGAGATGCGTTACCTGCACGCGTGCCGCGCAGCGCTGGGCGGTGGCCTGCCGGCGCGCAGCAGCGCCGCGCCGCGGCTGCCCGGGCCCACCGCCGCCGACACCGCGCGCCTGATCGATCGCCAGGCCGGGCGCGAGCAGAGCAGCACCATGGTCTTCGTGCAGCAGCTCACCGCGCTGCTGCGCGACGAACACATCGGCCGCCATGTGGTGCCGATCGTCGCCGACGAAGCACGCACCTTCGGCATGCAGAGCCTGTTCCGCGAGGTCGGCATCTACGCCGCGCAAGGCCAGCTCTACGAGCCGGAAGACCGCGACGAACTGCTGTACTACAAGGAAAGCCGCACCGGGCAGATCCTGGAAGAAGGCATCACCGAGGCCGGCGCGCTCTCGTCATGGACGGCGGCCGCCACCTCGTACTCCACGCACGGCCTGGCGATGCTGCCGTTCTACATCTACTACTCGATGTTCGGCTTCCAGCGCGTCGGCGATCTGATCTGGGCCGCAGCCGACCAGCGTGCGCGCGGCTTCCTGATCGGTGCCACCGCCGGCCGCACCACGCTCTCGGGCGAGGGCCTTCAACACCAGGACGGCACCAGCCACCTGGTGGCCGCCAC
>JBBQOR010000059.1:0-8371 GCA_038331055.1 Burkholderiales bacterium | reverse complement strand
CAGCCGCGGCTATGCCAGCATGGACTACGAGTTCAAGGAATACCGCGCCAGCGATGTCGTCAAGGTCGACATCATGATCAACGGCGAACGAGTCGACCCGCTGGCCATGATCGTTCACCGCGCGCAGAGCCAGTACCGCGGCCGCGCGGTGGCCGCGAAGATGCGTGAGCAGATCCCGCGCCAGATGTACGACGTAGCCATCCAGGCGGCCATCGGCGCCAACATCATCGCGCGCGAGAACATCAAGGCGCTGCGCAAGAACGTGCTGGCAAAATGTTACGGGGGCGACATCTCGCGCAAACGCAAGCTGCTGGAGAAGCAGAAGGCGGGCAAGAAGCGGATGAAGCAGATCGGCACCGTCGAGGTGCCGCAGGAAGCGTTCCTGGCCATCCTGCAGGTGGATGATTGATGAGTTCTCTGACGGGCGCACTCTACGGTGCGCTGATCATCTATCTGGTCGGCTGGTTCCTCGGCTACTGGATCGGCAACTTTGCACTGCTGCTGTTCATGCTGACGGTCGTGACCTTCGGCTACTGGCTGGCCGAGACGCTGCACTTCAGGCCCGCGCGTCTGGCCGCCGCCTCTGCCCTGGAGACGCAGGCGGTGTCGCGCCGCGCTGAACTGCACCGTCTGGGCATCGACAAGGTGGACGGGGATGTCGAAGGTGCCAAGACCCGCCTGCTTGCCCAGCCCTGGTGGCTGGACTGGACCGCCGGGCTGTTTCCAGTCATCGTGATCGTCTTTTGCCTGCGCTCTTTCCTGTTCGAGCCCTTCAAGATTCCGTCGGGCTCGATGGTGCCCACCCTGCTGGTCGGCGACCTGATCCTCGTGAACAAGTTCCACTACGGCATCCGGCTGCCGGTGCTCAACCGCAAGATCGTCGCCAACAATGACGTGAAGCGCGGCGACGTGATGGTCTTCCGCTATCCGGTGGACCCGCGCATGGACTACATCAAGCGTGTCGTCGGCCTGCCCGGCGATGAGGTGGCCTACCTGAACCAGAGGCTGACGATCAATGGACAGCCGGTGGCGGTGGCGGCCCAGGGCGACTTCTACGACGACGAGAGCCTGCGTTATGCGCCGATGTTCTCCGAGAAGCTCGGCGACGTCGAACACCGCATCCTGGTCGACCCGAAACGCGGGGCGTACTATGGCCCCGATCCCAAGCGCTTCCCGCAGGCCGAGAACTGCCGCTACAGTGCCGATGGCGTCGTGTGCAAGGTGCCGGCGGGCCACTACTTCACGATGGGTGATAACCGCGACAATTCGCAGGACTCGCGTTTCTGGGGCTTCGTGCCCGACGAGAACATCGTTGGCCGCGCCTTCATGGTCTGGATGAACTTCAGCAACCTCGGCCGAATCGGACGATTCAACTGAACCACACGCCTGAACCCACAATGAAGCTTGTTCATCGCGCCGTGCCGCGTACGCAGCGCGGCATCACGCTGTTCGGGCTGATGGCCTGGGCAATCATCATCGGCTTCATCGCCTATGTCCTGATCCGCACCGTGCCCACGGTCAACGAGTACCTGACCATCCAGCGCGCGGTCGATCGCATCGCCGCGCTGCAGCCGGCCACCGTGTCCGAGGCGCGCTCGGCCTTCGACCGCCAGCGCGAGATCGAGTACTCGATCCAGTCCGTGACCGGCCGCGACCTGACCATCACCAAAGAGAACGACCGCGTGGTGATCAGTTTCGCCTACAACAAGGAAGTACCGATCATGGGGCCCGTGTACATCCTGTTGAAGTACGAGGGGCGCTCGAAGTAGCCGCATGGACGCCCGCTTGGAGGCGCTGCAGCGCCGGCTTGGGTACCGTTTCGCCGATGAACGACTGCTGCAGCGTGCGCTGACGCACCGCAGCTTCGGCGCCGATCACAACGAGCGGCTCGAGTTCCTGGGCGACGCGATCCTCAACCTGTCCATCTCGGCGCTGCTGTACGAACGTTTCGCCGGCTCCGACGAAGGTGACCTGACCCGCGTACGTGCGCACCTGGTGCGCGAAGACAGCCTGCACCGCGCGGCGCTTGCGCTGGGCGTTCCCGAGGCGCTGCGCCTCTCCGAAGGCGAGTTGCGTGGCGGCGGCTCGCTGCGGGTGTCGATCCTGGCCGATGCGCTGGAGGCCTTGATCGGCGCGGTCTTCCTCGACGGCGGCTATCCGGCCGCCAACGAACTGGTCGGCCGGCTGTTCGGCGAGACCATCCAGGCCAGCGATGCGGATCACTGGAGCAAGGACGCCAAGACCGAACTTCAGGAGTGGCTGCAGGCGCGCCGCCTGGCTGTGCCGGCTTACCGCATCGCCGCGACGCGCGGCCAGGCGCATGCCCAGACCTTCGACGTCGAGTGCGCTGTCGCGTCGCTCGGCCTCGCCGAACGCGGCGAGGGCCGCTCGCGGCGTGCCGCCGAACAAGAGGCGGCGCGCCGCATGCTCGAACAACTCAAGGCCAGCGACCGTCCCGGCGGCCCGCTGCGCTCATGACTTGAGCGCTCGCCGCTGCGGTCTGATCGCCATCGTCGGCCGGCCCAACGTGGGCAAGTCCACGTTGCTCAACGCGCTGGTCGGCCAGAAGATAAGCATCACCTCGCGCAAGGCGCAGACCACGCGCCACCGCATCACGGGCATCCGGACGGCGGGGACGACGCAGTTCGTTTTCGTCGACACGCCGGGCTTCCAGTCCGGGCCCAAGAGGCGTCACGCCGGTGCGCTGGACCGCAGCATGAACCGCACCGTGCTCGGCTCGCTGTCCGAGGTGGATGCGGTGCTGTTCGTCGTCGAGGCCGGCCGCTTCGGCCCCGCCGATGAGCAGGTGCTGCAGCGGCTGCCGCAAAGCAAGCCGGTACTGCTGCTGGCCAACAAGCTCGACGATTTCAAGCAACGCACCGATGTGCTGCCGTGGCTGCAGCAGATGGGGCCGCTGCATCCCTTCGCCGAGATCGTGCCGATGTCGGCGCGCAGCGACGCCGATGTGCAGCGCCTGCTGACGATCCTCGCGCCGCATTTGCCCGAGCAAGAATGGCTGCACGAGGAAGATGCGCTGACCGACCGCAGTGAGCGCTTCCTGGCCGGCGAGATCGTGCGCGAGAAGCTGTTCAGGCTGACGGGCGACGAATTGCCCTACACCTCCACGGTGGTGGTCGACCGCTTCGAGGAAGATCGCACCCCGCTCGGCGCGCGCCAGGTCAAGGTGGCCGCGACCATCGTGGTCGAACGCGATGCGCACAAGGGCATGGTCATCGGCGGGCAGGGCGAACGACTCAAGCGCATCGGCACCGAAGCGCGCGTCGAGCTCGAACAGCTGCTCGGCGCCAAGGTCTTCCTCGAGCTGTGGGTCAAGGTGCGCTCGGGCTGGGCCGACGACGAGGCGCACCTGCGCAGTTACGGCTACGAGTGAGCCGGTGGCAATGACCCGGCGCCCGGCCGCCGCGCTCGAGGCCTATGTGCTGCACCGCTGGGACTGGAGCGAGTCCAGCCTGATCGTCGAGCTGTTCACACGCACGCAGGGCCGCGTGGTGGTGGCGGCCAAGGGCGCGAAGCGGCCGACCTCGCAGCTGCGCCCGGTGCTGCTGCCGTTCCAGCGCATCCTGGTGTCGCTCGGCCGCACGCCGGCCGACGAGGCGGCCGAAGTGCACACGCTGCGCGGCGCCGAGTGGGCGGGCGGGGCACCGATGCTGTCAGGCGAAGCGCTGTTCCGCGGCTTCTACGCCAACGAGCTGCTGATGAAGCTCCTGGCGCGGCAGGACCCTCACGAGGCGCTGTTCGACCACTATGCCGGCACTTTGCCTGGGCTCGCGGGCGACGACGAGGATGCCGCCGCGGCGCTGCGCGCCTTCGAGCTGCTGCTGCTGCGCGAGACCGGCGTGCTGCCCGACCTGTCGGAGGTGACGCTGGCCGCATCCGCGGTGCAGCCGGAAGGCCGCTATGTGCTGCACCCCGAGGCCGGTGTCGCCCTGGCGCCGGCCCGTGCGCCTGCCCTGTCCGGCAGCACGCTGCAGGCGCTGCAGGCGGCGTTGACCGCCGGCCATCTGCAGGCCTTGCAGGCTGCCTGCCGCCCGCCCGCGGCCGCGGTGCTGCGCGGCCAGCTGCGCGAGTGCCTTGACTATCATCTGGGCCGTGCGGTGTTGCGCACCCGACAGGTCATGCTGGAAGTGCGCCGACTCACCGAACCCGCCCGCCGATGAACCCCCTCGTGTCCGCTGAAGCCGGCGCAGGCGCGCGCGATGCGGCCACCGCCCTCTCGGTCAACGTCAACAAGGTCGCGCTGCTGCGCAATACGCGTGCGCTCGGCGTGCCCAGCGTGGTGCGGGCCGCCACGCTGGCGTTGCAGGCCGGCGCGCAGGGCATCACCGTGCATCCGCGGCCCGACGGCCGGCACATCCGCGAGCACGATGTCATCGAGCTGGCAGAACTGCTGCGCCAGTGGCCAAGCGCCGAATACAACATCGAAGGCAACCCGTTGCAGAACCTGATGCAGTTCGTGCGTGCGCTGCGCCCGCAGCAGGCCACCTTCGTGCCCGACGGCGAAAGCCAGTCCACGTCGGACCATGGCTGGGACCTGGCCGCCGACGGCGCCCGGCTGCGCCCGCTGATCGACGAGTGCCATGCGCTGGGCGTTCGCGTGAGCCTGTTCATGGACGCCGATGCGTCGGCCATGCCCGCCGCGCGTGCCGTCGGCGCCGACCGCGTGGAGCTCTACACCGAACCCTATGCCGCGGCGTTTGGCGGCCCCGAGCAGTCGCACGAACTGATCCGGTTTGCTGCCGCCGCGCGCGCGGCACAGGCCGCGGGGCTGGGCGTCAACGCCGGACATGACCTGAACCGGCTCAACCTGGGTGAGTTCCTGCGCGCCGTGCCGGGTGTGCTGGAGGTCTCGATCGGCCACGCACTGGTGGCCGATGCGCTGGAGCAGGGAATCCCGGCCACGGTGGCCGAGTACCTGCGCTGCATCCGCCGCGCGCAGGCGTGATCGTCCCGGCGCCCGGCGGCGGCCGCATCTACGGCATCGGCACCGACCTGTGCGATGTACGCCGCATCAGCGCCACCTTCGAACGCCGTGGTGAACGTTTCGCCGAGCGTGTGCTCGGCGAGCGAGAGCTGAGCGTCTTCCATGCCCGTCGCGCGCGCGCGCCCGAGCGTGGCCTGCGCTACCTGGCGACGCGCTTCTCGGCCAAGGAAGCCTTCTCCAAGGCCATCGGTCTGGGCATCCGCATACCGATGAGCTGGCGCAGCTGCGAAATCCTCAACGAGCCCTCGGGGCAGCCGGTGCTGCAACTCAACGGCGCGCTGGCCGACTGGTTTGCCGCGCGTCGCCTGCGCGCCCATGTAAGCGTCACCGACGAGAGCGACTACGCGGCCAGCTTCGTGGTGGTCGAGATCGAGGAGCCCGCATGAATCCGAACCCGTCCCCGCTGGTGATCGACATCGCCGGCACCACCCTGAGCGCCGACGACCGCCGCCGCCTGGCGCACCCGCTGGTGGGCGGCATGATCCTGTTTGCGCGCAACTGGATCAGCCGGGCCCAGCTGACTGCCCTCACGGCCGAGATCGAACAGCTGCGGCCGGACCTGCTGATCTGCGTCGACCACGAAGGGGGCCGGGTGCAGCGTTTTCGCAGCGACGGCTTCACGCACCTGCCGCCGATGCGCGCCCTGGGCGAACTGTGGATGCGCGATGCGCTGGCCGCGGTGGACGCCGCCAGCGCTGTCGGACTGGTGCTGGCGAGCGAGCTGCGCGCCTGCGGCGTGCACCTGAGCTTCACACCGGTGCTCGATCTGGACCATGGGCCGAGCGGTGTGATCGGCGACCGCGCCTTTCACCGGGACGCGCGTGTCGTCACGCTGCTGGCCAAGAGCGTCATGCATGGCCTGCTGCTGGCCGGCATGTCGCATTGCGGCAAGCACTTTCCCGGGCACGGCTTTGTGGCGGCCGACAGCCACCATGAGGTGCCGCACGATTCACGGACGCTGCGCGCGATCCTGGCCGATGACGCGCTGCCCTACGGCGCGCTATCCACCGTGCTGGCCGGCGTGATGCCGGCGCACGTGGTCTATCCGAAGGTCGACCGGCGGCCGGCAGGTTTCTCGGCCCGCTGGCTGCAGCAGATCCTGCGCGGCCGGCTGAACTTTCAGGGGGCGATCTTCAGCGACGACCTCAGCATGGCCGGCGCGCGTGCGCTCGACGGCCGCGAACTGAGCTTCACCGGGGCGGCCGTGGCCGCGCTGCAGGCTGGCTGCGATCTGGTGTTGCTGTGCAACCAGTCGATGGGCGGGGGCGTGGCGGTGGACGAACTGCTCGACGGCCTCGAACAAGCCGGACGATCCGGCGCCTGGATGCCAGACCCCGATGGCGAGGCGCGCCGCCTGGCGCTGCTGCCGCGCACGCCGCCGCTGCCCTGGGACGAACTGATGCACGAGCCGGCGTACCGGCTGGCGCTGGAACGGCTGCCCTGAGTTCCGTGACCCGGGGCAGCCGTCCTCGGGCCGATCAGGACATCGCAGGCGGGGCCGCCTGCTGCTCAACCGGTTGCTCGAACGGCAGCTTCATCTGCGACAGGTCCTTGCGCGTCTCCACCAGCACCAGCGGGCCTTGCTCGACCAGCTCGATACGGCGCGGCGCACGCGAAACGCGGATCGGCTGCGGCGCATCGGCCATCGCGGCCTGCGCTTCACGCACCTTCTCCGCATCGGAGTGCACCCACTGCAGGCCGCTCGAGGCCGCGACGGCCAGCAGCTCTTCGGTCGGCAGCGAGTAAGGCACGACGGGCGCCGATGGGGCCGGTGCGGGTAGCGCGACCACCGGCACGTCCTGCGCAATGACCGGCATATCGACCGGCGTATCGACCGGCGCATCGACCGGCTTATCGGCCGGCGCGACGGCGACCGGCTCGCTTGCAGGGGCGGGCGCCGCGGCCACCGGCTCGACCGCGGGTTCTGCCACCGGCAACGTATCCACGGCGATCGTTGCGGCCGGGGCTTCGACGACTTCGGCGGCCACGGCCTCAGACATTGCGTCGGCAGGCGCGGCATCAGCCGCGGCGAACGGCACGGCGCCGTGGTCGGCCGCGTCGGCGGCGTCGGCCGCGTCGGCCGCGACAGTGCCTTCCGTCATCGGGCTGACTGCGCCGGCTTCGCTGCTCTCGCCGTTGCGGACTTCGCCGCGGCGGCCGCGGCCGCGCCGGCGGGGGCGCTCACCGTCGGCGGTGGTCGCTGCGTCGCTGTCCGCTAGGCCGGGCTCGCCGAGGGTGCGCGCCAAGGGTTCGCCAGCCGGGACCGCAGTGCCCACGGCGAGCGTGGCGTCGGTGATCGGGCCGTCGCCATCGAGCGGCATGGCCTCGTCGCCACGGCCCTCGCCGCGCCCTCGGCCGCCACGGCGGCGGCGCCGGCTGCGATCACGTTCGCTGTCGGCCAGCGCGGTATCGCCCTCGCTCTCGACAGGCGGCGGCACCGTGGCGGCTGCCAGTGGCTGCGCCTGCGCGCGCGCGGCGCGGCGCGCCTCGCGCTCGGCAAAGGCGGCGGCGTCTTCCGGGCTGCGTTCTTCGCGGCGGCCGCGTCCGTCGCGTGCTTCCCGGGGTGCGCGTGGCTCGCGTGCTTCAGCCGGCTTGCCGTTGCGCCCGCCACGCTCGTCGCGACCGCGTCCACCGCGGTCAGCGCCGCGCTCGCCGCGACGACCTTCGCGTCGCTCGCCGCCGGCCGCCGGTTCGGCTGCGGGAGAAATGGCGGCAGCCGGGGCAGCGACCGCCGGGGCGGGTGCGGGCGCCGCCGGGGGTTCGGTGCCGAAGAGGCCCTTCACCCACGCGAAGAAGCTGCCACCTGCGGCGGGGGCCGGCGCGCGCGGCACGGCGACCGCGGCCGCGACAACGGGTGTCGGCGCAGGCATGAGCACAGGCGCCGGAACGACGGGGGCCGATGCCACGGGCGACACAGCGCGTGCCGGGGCCGGCTGGTCGGGCAGCAGGCCCTTGATCATCGGCTCCTGCTTGGGCTTGGCCTTCTCGCGGCGCGTGATGCCGACCTCGTCGTCCGGCTCCTCGATCATCGTGTAACTGGCCTGCTGGTCTTCCAGCCGCGGGTCGTCGTGGCGCAGGCGCTCGAGTTTGTAGTTCGGCGTGTCCAGATGCGGGTTGGGGATCAGCAGCACGGTCACGCGCTGCTTGAACTCGATCTTCGTGATCTCGGTGCGCTTCTCGTTGAGCAGGAAGCTGGTGACTTCCACCGGCACCTGCACATGCACCGCGGCGGTGTTCTCCTTCATCGACTCTTCCTGCACCATGCGCAGGATCTGCAGCGCCGAGCTTTCGGTGTCGCGGATGTGGCCGGTGCCGTTGCAGCGCGGGCAGGTGATGTGGTTGCCCTCAGACAGCGCCGGGCGCAGGCGC
>JBBQOR010000058.1:0-8384 GCA_038331055.1 Burkholderiales bacterium | reverse complement strand
AGAGCATCCACCGCGGCCAGACGCAGGCCGCGTACAGCGTGGGCCTGTCGCATGTGCAGGCCATGCGCTTCGTGGTGCTGCCGCAGGCCTTCAGGCGCATGGTGCCGGCGCTGGTGAACGAGGGCGTGACGCTGATCAAGGACAGCTCGCTGGTCTCGGCCATCGGTCTGGCCGAACTGGCGCTGGCGGCGCGCACGGTGGCTGGGGCCTACAGCCGCTACTGGGAGCCCTACCTCGCCATCTCGGCGGTGTACCTGGTGCTGACGCTGACCTTGTCCGTGCTGGCCAGGCGGCTGGAAGCGCCCGCGCACCTCAGAGGGCGCTGAGACCTCAGCTGCCCGCCGCGCGGCCCGCCGACACCGCGTCACGTGCCCGCGCCTTGGCCGCCACGTAGGCGCCATGCGGGATGTACAGCAGGTCGGAGATACGCCGCATCAGGTGGTTCTCGTGCGCGTCCAGCGTGCCGTCGGCGTAGGCCACGCGCCACAGATGTTCGACCATGCGCAGCTTCTGCGGCATCTCCAGGCGCTCGTTGAGCGTCGAGGTGAAGCCGAAGAGATCGCTCGCGCGGCTGGCGGTGTGCTCGGCCAGGTCGACCAGCCGTGCCGCCTCGTCAGGCGGCAGGCCGAACTTGTCGTTCAGCGCGTGCAGGATGTGCTGGCGCTCGACGGCGTCGATGCTCGCGTCGGAACGCATCACCTCGACCAGCAGCACCGCGGTGGCCAGGCGCAGCGCATGCTCGCCACCGTCGACAGCGCCCACCGCCGTCGGCTGCAGCGCGGATTCGAACATCTCCTTGATCGTGCGCCACATCGGCCGGTGCCTCAGGCGATGTGCAGCGGCGCGTCGAACTGCCGCTGCAGCGCGCGCCACACGGTATGGGCCGTCAGCGGCATCTGCACGCGCTCGGCATCGCGGCCCAGGCCGGCGGCGTCGAGCGCATCGATGACCGCGTTGACCACCGCCGGCGTGGCGCCGATGGTGCCCAGCTCGCCCACGCCCTTGGCACCCAGCAGGTTGGTGCTGCACGGGATGCTCTGGTCGAAGGCGGTCTTGAAGGCGAGAAAGCCGTCGGCGTGCGGCAGTGCGTAGTCCATGAAGCTGGCCGACAGCAGCTGGCCCGATTCGGCGTCGTAGGCCACGCGCTCCATCAGCGCCTGGCCGATGCCCTGCACCGCGCCGCCTTCGATCTGACCCTGCACGATCTGCGGGCTGACGATGTGGCCGATGTCGTTGACCGAGGCGTAGGCCACCAACTCGACATGGCCTGTGGCGGCGTCGATCTCGACTTCGCACACGTGGCAGCCGTTGGGCCAGCTGGCGTAGCTGGCCTTGGCCTCGCCGCTGGCCTCGATGTGCGCCGCGGGCTGGCGCCGGGCCAGCGAGAAGAGCTCGATGCCCAGGTCGGTGCCGGCGACGGTGAAGCGGCCGGCACGGTACTCGATGTCGGCGGCCGGCGCCTCCAGCGCCTCGGCGGCCAGTTCCTTGGCGTGCTCCACCGTGCGCTCCGAGGCCACGCGCACCGCCGCGCCGCCGGTGAAGAGCGAGCGGCTGCCTGCCGAGCCGAAGCCGTTGGCGCGGTCGGTGTCGCCCTGCAGCACGCGGATGCGGTCGATGGGCACGCCGAACACGTCCACTGCCAGCTGCGCATAGCTGGTGGCGATGCCCTGGCCCATCGCCATCGTGGCCGAGGTCAGCTCGATGAAGCCGTCGGCGGTGACCTTCACGCCCACCGTCTCGGCCAGCGCGTTGCCGCCGGTCCACTCGAGAAAGGTGGCGATGCCGCGGCCGCGCAACAGCCCGCGCGCGGCCGACGCCTGCCGCCGTGCGGCAAAGCCCTGCCAGTCAGCCAATGCCAGGCCCTGGTCGAGCATCGACTCGAAGGCGCCCACGTCGTAGACCTGGCCCATCGCATTGCGGTAGGGCAGCTGTGACGGGCGGATCATGTTGCGCCTGCGCAGCTCAGCCGGGTCCAGCCGCAGTTCGCGCGCGGCAGCGTCCATCAGCCGCTCGATCAGGTAGATCGCCTCGGGCCGGCCGGCGCCGCGGTAGGCCCCGGTGGCGGCGCAGTTGGTCAGCACCGCCTTGATGTGCAGGTCGAGCAGCGGGATGTCGTAGATGCTGGTGGTGACCCAGGGGCCGATCAGCAGCTGGATCGCCACCGCCGTGGTGCTGGGGTAGGCGCCGACGTTGGCCAGCGAGCGGGCGCGCACGGCCAGCACCCGGCCCTCGGCGTCCAGCGCCATTTCGGCCTGGCTCACCAGGTCGCGGCCATGCACGGCGGCGAGAAAGTCTTCCAGCCGCTCGGCCTGCCACTTCACCGGCCGCTCCAGCTGCATGGCGGCATAGGCCACCGCGATGTCCTCGGGATAGATGCCGGTCTTCATGCCGAAGCCGCCGCCCACATCGCCCACCAGCACACGCACGGTCTGCGGCGTCAGGCCGGGCAGCGCATCGACCAGACCGCCGCGCACCGAGCTGGGCATCTGGCTCGAGAGGCGCACCACCAGACGGCCGTCCTGCATCTCGGCCAGCACGCTGCGCGGCTCCATCGGGCTGGGCGCCAGGCGCTGGTTCACCAGGTCCAGGCCGACGCGGTGCGCCGCCGTGGCGAAGGCCGCCTCGACCGACGCGGCGTCGCCGTGGTGCGCCTCGGCGCAGATGTTGTCGGGCGCGCCGGCCCAGATCACGGGAGCGCCCGGTTCGAGCGCCTTGCGCGCATCGGTGAGCACCGGCAGCGCGTCATAGTCGACGACGACAGCGTCGGCCGCGGCCCGCGCGGCTGCGCGTGTCTCGGCCAGCACCATCGCCACCGCCTCGCCGACGAAACGCACCACCTCGTGCGCCAGCGCGCGCCTGGGCGGCGCGGCCATCGGCTGCCCATCGGCACGCTTGAAGCTGGGCGCGGTGGGGATCGGCCTGACGCCGGCAGCCACCAGTTCTGCGCCGGTATAGACCGCCAGCACCCCGGGCATCGCGCGGGCGTCCGAGACGCCGAGCGCGCTGATGCGCGCGTGCGCCGCGGTCGAGCGCACGAAGCACAGGAAGACCTGGCCGGCAGGCGCCACGTCGTCGGTGAAGCGGCCCTGGCCGGTGACGAGGGCGGGGTCCTCGATGCGGCGCACGGTCTGGCCGGCGCCGAATCGGAGGGCTTCAAGCGGTGCGTTCATCAGGTCTCCTGGAAGTGGGGCGTTGCCAGCCGATGCAGCGGCTGGAACCACGACCGGGATGATCGTAGCCGCTGACGCAACGGCGCGCAGGC
Source organism: Burkholderiales bacterium (assembly GCA_038331055.1). Classification (GTDB taxonomy): domain Bacteria; phylum Pseudomonadota; class Gammaproteobacteria; order Burkholderiales; family Burkholderiaceae_C; genus Rubrivivax. The sequence continues at coordinate 5,122 of JBBQOR010000058.1, read as the reverse complement.
GGACTGATGGCGCGCAGGCGTCAGGCCGCGCAGCTGCGAAAGCCGGTGAAGCCCCAATCCTCGGACGGATCGGCAAAACGCCGCGCCTGCGCCAGGCGCTGGCGTGCGCGGCCGGTCCAGGCTGCGCCGCGCAGCACGGCGCGCCGCGGGTCGGGCATCGCATCGGCCGGCCAGCCGGGCGGTGGCAATGCGGCATCAGCGCCAGCCCAGGGCTCGGCGCGGCCGGCGGTCCACTCGAACACGTCGCCCCAGACGAAGCCACGCGAACCGCCGCGCGTGGCCGCCAGCTCCCACTCGGCCTCCAGCGGCAGGCGGCGGCCGGCCCATCGGCACCAGGCCTGGGCTTCATGCTGTGTCAGATGCACGGCGGCCTGGCGCCCGGCGGCGCGCTGCAGGCGGCCGAAGCGCTGCAGCAGCACACCGCCGCGCAACTGTTCGACATGGTGCGGCGCGCGTCGGCCGTGCGCCTGCACCCAGGACCAGCCGGCCTCGGTCCAGAAGCGCCGCTCGTCGTAGCCGCCGTCCTCGACGAACTCGGCAAAGCGCAACCAGTTCACCGGCTGCGCGTCGATCTCGAACTCGGGCAGCTGCAGCCATTGCACACCGCGCTCGGCCGGTGGCACCAGCCCGACCAACCCATCCCGTGCGGTACCCAGACGCATGCGCTGCGCCGGCCAGCCGATTGCCTCGCGCTCTGCGCGCGCGGGCTGGGCCGCAGTCGGCGCATCGGCCAGCGGCAATCCCAGCGCCTGCGCCGCTTCGGCGAACCGGTCGGCCAGCCGGTCTTCCAGCCACAGCGCCAGCCGCGGGAAGTGCAGCGCGTCGTCTCCATCGGCGCCCGCCAGCAGCTCGAGCACCGCCTCCAGCGTGCCCGCCATGTAGTCGCGCAGCGCCTGCGGCGAAGGCAACTCGCGCGACCAGCGCGCCGCGGCCCTGTCGAGCCCCGGGTCGAACAGCGCATCGGCGCGCGGGTCGATCGAGGCCAGCCGCGGGCGCCGCGCATCGCAGGCCTCGCCGCGCTGCGTCTGCACGTGACGCGTGATCCACCACTCCTGCCACCAGGCCGCATGCCCGGCCAGCCAGGCCGGGGGCTCCAGCCCGGCCACACCCAGCGGCCGCAGCGCCGAGGCGGGCACCGATTCGAAAGCGGCCAGCCAGCGCAAGGTATGGTTGCGCGCGTCCATCAAGGCGAGCGACAGCCAGTCGGCATCGCCGCGCCGCGCCTGCTGCGGGTGGTCGACGTCGGCGGCGGCGATGTTCATGCGGCCCTCAATCGCCCACCAGCTTGTTGCGGATCGCGTAGACCGTCAGCTCGGCGTTGTTGGCCAGCTGCAGCTTCTCCAGCACCCGGGCGCGGTAGACCGAGACGGTCTTCGGGCTGAGCATCAGTGTCTCGGCGATGTCGGCCAGCCGCTTGCCCGAGGCGATCATCACGAGAGTCTGCATCTCGCGGTCGCTGAGCTTCTGGTGCGCGTGCTCCATCGCCGGGGCGGTGAGGCTCTCGACCAGCATCTGCGCGATCTCCGGCGTCACGTACTTGCGCCCCTGCGCCACCGTGCGCACGGCGGCCACCAGGCCCTGCGGATCGCCGCCCTTGTTGACATAGCCAAAGGCCCCGGCGCGCAGAGCGCGGATGGCGTACTGGTCCTCGGGGTACATGCTGACCACCAGCACACGCACCGGCGAGCCCTCGTCCTTCAGCGCGTGCAGCGCATCGAGCCCGCTGCGCCCGGGCAGGTTGATGTCCAGCACCACCACCTGGCAGGCGGTGGTGCGCATCAGGGTGCGCAACTCGCCGTAGTCGCAGGCCTCGCCGACGACGCGGATGTCCGGCGCATCGGCCAGCGTGTCGCGGATGCCGCGGCGGATCAGCGCATGGTCGTCGCACAGGATGACGTCGATCACACCAGCGCCCCCCAGGCCGAAGGGTCATGTTCAGGTCCAGGTTCTGGCCCATCCGGCGAGGGTCGCCCGCCCGGGCCCTCGTCCGGCGAGTCGACCGCACCCTTCATCGGCAAGGACAGCGGCACCGACAGCGTCAGCGTGGTGCCCTGCGCGCCGCTGCCCAGATCGACCCAGCCGCCGACCGTGCCGGCGCGCTCGTGCAGGCCGCGGATGCCGAAGCTGCGCGCCTTCGTTAGATCGTCGGCGGTCAGGCCGCGGCCGTCGTCGGCCACTTCCAGCGTCAGCACGCCGGCACCGGCGCTGAGCTCCACCTGCACGCTTTGCGCCTGGGCGTGCTTGCTCACGTTGGTCAGCGCCTCTTGCGCGGTGCGGTAAGCCACCAGCGCCACGCCGAGCGGCAGCGGTACCCCTTCCACCGCGCCGCGCACCGTGCAGGCGATGCCGGTGCGCTTCTCGAAGCGCTGCACCAGCCACTGCAGCGCCGCGTCCAGCCCTTGGTCGAGGATCGCAGGGCGCAGGTTGTGCATCACGCGCTGGCTGGCTTCGAGCGCATGCGACACCGTCTCGAGCGCGGTCAGCGCACGCTGACGCATGGCGTCGGTCTCGGCATGGCGGCGCACCCAGTCGAGCTCGAACTTCAGCGCCGTCAGCGAACCGCCAACGTCGTCGTGGATCTCGCGCGCGATGGCCGCGCGCTCTTGCTCGATGCTGGTCTGCAGGTGCTGCGCCAATTCTGACAGCCGCCGGCGCGAGGCCTGCAGTTCGCGGTCGGCGCTGTCGCGTGCGCGCTCGACGGAGGCGGCGGCGATCGCGTGCTCCAGCGCAGGCGCCAGCCGCGCCAGGTTGTTCTTCAGCAGGTAGTCGCTGGCGCCGTCGCGCATCGCGGCCACGGCGGTGTCTTCGCCGATGGTTCCGGAGACCAGGATGAAGGGCAGCCGGTGGCCGCCCTCGCGCACGATGCGCAGCGCATCGATGCCGGTCAGGCCCGGCAGGTTGTAGTCGGACACGATCGCATCCCAGGGCTCGGCCAGCGCGGCTTCGAAGGCCGCGCGCGTGTCCACTCGGTGCAGCTGCACGGCCAGGCCGCGCCGCTGCAGGTGCAGACGCACCAGGGCGTGGTCGGGCTCGGAGTCTTCCAGGTGCAGCACGCGCAGCGTGCGCGCCGGTGGCAGGGCAGCGGTCATGGCCCGAGAAGTATCGCGCAGCACGCCGCAAGGGCGCCAATCAGGGCCGAACTGGCCGGGCTTTGCCCCGCTCATCGCGGCGACGCCAAAAGCCTCAGCCCGCAACATGCGAAGCAACCGCAAAGGCAGCCGTCGGCTGCGCGGATGAAAGCCCATCTCATGTCTGAGAACGCGCCTGCGATGCCACTGATGGTGGCCGCCGAGCTGCAGGACCACCTGCTGAGCGCCAGCCACGATCTCGAACGCCTGCAACGCCTGCTGGCCGACGCCGGAACCACGCTGCTCGGCCACTTCCACGGCGCCAGTGTCGAACTGGCGAGCGAGCCGCCCGAATTGCGCGAGCGGCTGGGGCCGCACCTGGGCGGCGCGGTCACCGCGCTGCAGTTCCAGGACATGGCCGACCAGTTGATCGTGCACACCACCAGGCGGCTGCGCAACTGCGCCGACCGACTGGCCAGCGACGCCTTCCCGGGCGACGAAGACGGTGAGGGCGTCATCGAAGCCGCACCGACGCGGCCGAATCCGGTCACGCAGGACGAGATGGACGCCGGCTCGATCGAGCTGTTCTGAGCCCGCTGAAAAGCAACCACACCCGCATTCCGGAGAACTCCATGCATTCGATCCTTGCCGTCGACGACAGCGCCTCGATGCGCCAGATGGTGTCGTTCACGCTGAAGAACGCCGGCTTCGACGTCGTCGAGGCCGTCGACGGCGAAGACGCCTGGGACAAGGCCGGCAAGCGCGACTTCGACCTCGTGCTGACCGACCAGAACATGCCCCGCCTGGACGGCATCGGGCTGACCAAGCGGCTGCGCACGCACCCGGGCTTCGCCAAGAAGCCGATCCTGATCCTGACCACCGAGAGCAGCGACCAGATGAAGCAGGCCGGGCGCGCCGCAGGCGCCACCGGCTGGCTGGTCAAGCCCTTCGACCCGGCCAAGCTGGTCGAGGTCATCGGCAAGGTCATCCGCTGAGGCAAACCCCATGATCAACGCATCCACCGACGCCGACTCGGGCAGCCAGTTCGACCTGACCCAGTTCTACCAGGTGTTCTTCGAGGAAGCCCTGGAGAACCTGGACCAGATGGAGCAGCGGCTGCTGCAACTGGACCTGGCCACCGCCGACGACGAGGCGCTGAACGCCATCTTCCGCAACGCGCACTCGGTCAAGGGCGGCGCCGCCACCTTCGGCTTCGCCGACGTGGCCGAACTGACGCACGAGATGGAGACGCTGCTCGACCGCCTGCGCCGCCACGAGCTGGCGCCCGCGCCAGCGATGGTGGACGTGCTGCTGGCCGCCAGCGATGCGCTGCGCGCCCAGCTGGCCCGCCACCAGGGCCACGGCGGCGAGCCGCCTGACACGCGCGATCTGCTGTCGCAGATCCGCGCGCTGGTCGGTGGCCGCGCGCTGCCGCCGAGGGCCGTGTCGGCCCCGGCCCCGAACAATGCCGCAGCGCCGGTCGAGAGCATGGCAGAGCCCACAGCCGTGGCCGCGCCGGCCCTGCGCCAGCTCGAGCTCACGGTCGGCCCGCTGCCCGACCCCGGCGTGGCCAACCTGATCTGCGATCTGTTCAAGGAGATCACCGACCTGGGCAGCATCGAGCCGCTGGACGGCGGCCAGGCCGCCGACGGCCTGCGCCGCTTCAAGGTGCTCACCAGCAGCCCCGACAGCGACTTGCTCGACCTGTTCGGCTTTCACGTTGCGCGTGAGCATCTGCAGCTGGCGCCGCTGGGCCCCGGCTACGGTTTCCATGCCGGCGCACCGGGCGCCCCGGAGGAGCCCGCGGCGGTGGATGCCGGCTTCGGCTTTTTCGAAGGCGCCCCGGGCGCACCCGGCAAGGATGCGCCGGCCCAGGCTGGCGCGCCACGCGCGGCCCCGCCGCCCCGCGCCGATGCCCGCCCGGCGGCGGCCGCGGACACCGCCACGCTGCGGGTGGCGGTGGAGAAGGTGGACCAGCTCATCAACCTGGTCGGCGAACTGGTGATCACGCAGGCGATGCTGGCGCAGGTCAGCACGAAGATCGACGCGTCGCT
>JBBQOR010000057.1:0-8386 GCA_038331055.1 Burkholderiales bacterium | reverse complement strand
GGGCCCAACCACCGCGGCTTCACCGAGCTGCTGTCCGACGCGCCGGTGCAGGGCGGTGTGTTGCGCGGCGATCTCGTCTTGCGCGGCGGGGCCGACCCCGACCTGGGTGTGCCGCAGCTGTGGGCGATGCTGATGGAGCTGCGCGAGCAGGGCATCGAGCAGATCGACGGTGACCTGCTGCTGGACCGCACGCGCTGGAACCCGCCGCGCGTGGACCAGGGCCTGCCGCCGTTCGACGACTCGCCCGAGTTTCCTTACAACCAGATTCCGGACGCACTGCAGCTGGCGGGCGGGCTGATGACGATCGAGATCAGCGCCGACGAACAGACGGTGCGCGCGCGCAGCGTGCCGGCACTTCATGGCGTCGACGTGGTGAGCGCAATGACGCTGGCCAGCGGACGCTGCGTGGCCGCCGATGTGGGGTGGCAGCCGGCCCAGGTGACGCAGACGACCGAACTGACGCATCGGACGCATGGGACGCAGTCTGGCGAAGCCGTGCGCATCGAGCTGCGTGGCAGCTTTCCGCGCCAGTGCACGCGGCGTCTGCAGGTGCAGCTGATCGACCGCACGCTGCTGGCCGAGCGGCTGGTGCGCACCCTGTGGGCCGGGCTGGGCGGGCGCTGGAACGGGCAGGTGCGCGAGGCCCCGGCCCCGCTGGCAGCGCGTGTGCTGGTGCGCCGCGATGCGCCGCCCTGGGGCGAGGTGATGCGCAGCATGAACCGGCGCAGCGAGAACCCCGAGACCCGCATGCTGTTCCAGGAGATCGGCCGGCAGGCGCCGCGCCAGGACATGCCGGCGGGGGAAGCACCGCGCACATTGGAGATGGCCGCGCGCGAGGTCGACCGCTGGTTCGACGAGCAGCGCATCGACCGCCGCGGGCTGGTGATGGACAACGGCTCGGGCCTGTCGCGCAGCGAGCGCATCACGCCGCGCCAACTGGCCTTGTTGCTGCAGGTGGCCTGGCGCGGCCGCTACGCGAGCGAGCTGGCGATGAGCCTGCCGGTGTTCGGCATCGACACCGCCCGGCTGCGCGACAGCCCGGCCGCCGGCTGGGCGCGGCTGAAGGACGGCACGCTGCGCGACGTGGTGGCGCTGGCCGGCTACGCGCGCGACGCCGAGGGCCGTGCCTGGGTGGTGGCCGCGATGATCAACCACCCGGAGGCTGTCCGTGCGCGCCCGGCGCTCACTGCGCTGGTCGACTGGCTGTCGCGGCGCGGCAGCACGCTCGAAGACCCGCCCTTGCCGGGTGAGGACGAACGGCGGCCGGGGCCGCAAGGCCCGGGCCCCTGACCTGGCCCGGGCAAGCGCCCGGTCAGCCCCCCCTTCGTTGCATTGAAAGCAACGTTCCGTGGCAAAGAATGAACTTTTCTTCGGTCTCTCGGCCAGGCGCAGCCGCGGCCACTTCGAGTTCCCTGCTGGTGGCGGCAACGGCCCCGCCGGCGCTGCCCGCCGCGGCCCAGGCTGCCGTGCTGCTGGTGGTTCGCCGGGTCGCTCGGCCTGCTCGGCGTGGCCGCGGCGGCCTGGGCGGTGGGGGCGTTGTTTGGACCGGTGTTTGGACTGGTGTTCGGGCCGGCGTTCGGGCCGGCGTTCGGCTTTAGCGGCGCGCCGCCGGCCTTGTGGCTGCCGCTGCTGCCCGAACTGCGCGGCGCGACGCCTGCGGGCCGGACGGCGGTCGGTTGGGCGGACACGGTGACGCACCAGATCAGCCAGCACTGCGCCGCCTTCCTCGACGAAGGCCAGGCACGCTGGCACCTGGCGGTCGGCGAAGGCGGGCTGCTGGGCAGCTGGCGGCGGCAGATCGAAGCCGACCGCAGCCTGCCCTGGCGCCACTGCCGCGCCGGGCTGCAGCAGCGGCTTCGCGCGTGGCCCGCTGCAGCAGGCGCTGGAACTCGCCTACCGCCAGCCGCTGTGCGCGGCGCTGCGCTCAGCCGGCAATACCGAGCCTGCAGCAGCGCAGGTGCAGGCCTTCTTCTGCATCGACGTGCGCTCGGAGGTCATCCGCCGTGCGCTCGAAGCCGGTGGCCTCGAGGTGCAGACGCGGGGCTTTGCCGGCTTCTTCGGCCTGCCGATTGCCTACCAGGCGCGAGTTATCGGGTCGGCAACGGCTGGCTGCATCTGCTGCGCATCGACCCGCAGGAGTCCACCATCGAGCAATACCTTGCCGGGGGCTGGTGCGCGGCCGAGGCCTGAGCGTGTCGAAGCGGCGCTGCGCGCTCAAGCCGCGGGCACCCGATTCTCGACCTGCAGCCCCGGGTAGTCGCGAAGGTCGGCGTCGTGGTTGGTGACCAGCACGGCACCGACCGCTATGGCGTGGGCGGCGATCAGGCGGTCCAGCGCGTCGCGTCGGCGATTGCGGACGGCGGCCCGCAGAACGCCATATTGAGTGGCGGCGAGCGCGGTGAAGGGAAGCACCCGAATGCGCTCGACCAACAAGCCCAAGACCTTCTCGTCGCTGTCGCGGTGCTGGTTCTGCATTTCCAGCCCGGCTCGCAGTTCCGCATAGACAACCACTGACATGCAGGCGTCACCCTCGCGCAGCGAACTCAGGCGCCGCAGCACTTCAGGCGGATGGCGCCGGATCAGGTAGATGCAGATGTTGGTGTCGAGCATGTAGGGCACGGGTGTCAGTCCCTCTCGATCGGCTGTGGCGGCTGCTCTCCGTCTTCAGAAGCGGGGCCGATGTCATGCGGCGGTTTGCACCATGGCGCGAGTAGCAGGCTCATTCGCTGTCGAGGGCCTCGATGCAAGCGCGGGCTGCGGCCCGTGCCGCCGACGCCCAGGAGCGAGCCGGCTCAGACGACCGCCGGCTCCAGCAGCCGGATCGTGCCGGCGTCGGCATCCACCTCCACCGGCAGCCCCAGCGGCAGCGTGAGCTGCTGGCCGATGTGGCCGAAGCTCGCGCCGGCGAACACCGGCACGCCCAGCGGCAGCAGCCAGTCGTCGAATACCTCGTCGAGCGTGAGCGAGCCGTAGCCCTCGCCCGGTGTGCAGTTGGTGAAGCCGCCCAGCACCACCGCAGCCACGCGGCCCAGCGCGCCGCTGAGCTCGAGCGTGGTGAACATGCGGTCGACGCGGTAGATCAGCTCGTTGATGTCTTCGAGCACCAGCACCGCGCCGTCGAAGTCCGGCCAGTAGGGGCTGCCGGCCAGCGAGACCAGCACGGCCAGGTTGCCGCCGACGATGCGCCCGCGCGCACGCCCGCCGCGCAGCGTGCTGATGCGGTGCTGGCGCGGCGCGAGCAGCTCGCCGGTGTCCGTGGGACTGGCCAGCGTCAGCGCCTCGCCGTCCATCACCAGGCGCCGCCAGTGCTCGGCGTTGAAGCGGTTCCAGCTGCTCACGCCCATCGGCGAGTGGAAGGTGACGAGGCCGGTGTGGCGATTGACGGCGTTGATGAGCGAGGTCATGTCGCTGTAGCCGCCGAAGAACTTCGGCTTGCGCGCGATGGCGGCGTAGTCCAGCAGGGGCAGCACATGGTTGGCGCCCGAGCCGCCGTTCATCGCCAGGATGCCGTGCACGCTGTCGTCGGCGAACATCGCATTGAGGTCGTCGGCACGCTGCTGCGCGGTGCCGGCGTACTGGCCGCGGCGCGCGCGCAGATTGGGCGACTCGCGCACCTGCAGGCCGAGCGCTTCGAGCGATTCGCGCGCCACCGTGAAGGGCTGGCGCTCGAATACCGCATGGCCGGGGCTGACCAGTGCCACGGTATCGCCCGGCTCGAGGCGGGCGGGCTTGAGCTGCGGCAGGGCAGTGGACATCGGCAGGGTCTGTGGATGCGTTGAAGGCAGTGCGCTTCAGTCGACCCGCGGCAGGCGGCTGCGGACATGGGAGCGGTCGCCGTGGTCGAAGTGCCACCACTCGGTCGTGATGGTGTGAAAGCCGCCGCGCCGCATCGCCGCGCGCAGCCAGCCGCGGTGCGCCAGCTGCTCGGCACGAAGGGTGCCGAGCGCCAGGTGCTCGGCTTCGAGCGCCGGATGCGACAGCCGGCTCATCTCGTCGAAGCCGCTGCCCATGTCGGCCTCGGCGCCTTGCGCATCGAGCAGCGTCACATCGACCGCCATGCCGAAGCTGTGCACCGAGCCGTGGGCCGGGTTGGCGAAGTACTCGGCCAGCGGGGTGTGGCCCACCTCGGCCCAGATGGCTTCTTGCACCCGCTGCGGGCGCAAGGCATCCAGCACGCGCAGCCGCCAGCGTGGGCGCTCGACTGTCAGCCACGCGGCGGCCGCGTCGAGCCCGGCCGCGGCCTCGCGGCGCAGCCAGGCACAGTCCATGCCGTTGCGGTAGAGCACGCGGCCGGCGAAGTTGTCGCTGCGCGCATAGCGCAGGTCGATGTCGATGCCCACCAGCGTGGACAGGGCGCGGAAGTCGGGGTGCGCGGGCACGTCCTCGCAGCGGATCGAAGGCACAGGCATCGTCCAAGATCGTACCCGTATGATCCGCCGCCCTTCAATGTCGACCCCATGCCCGAGATCCTGAACGCCGCGCAGATGCAGGCCGTGCATCACCTGACGGGCCCCTCGCTGGTGCTGGCCGGCGCGGGCTCGGGCAAGACGCGGGTGATCGTGCACAAGATCGCCAAGCTGATGGAGAGCGGGCTTGCGCCGCAGCAGATCGCCGCCATCACCTTCACCAACAAGGCCGCCGCCGAGATGCGCGAGCGCGCCAAGGCCCTGGTCGGCCCGCGCGCTGCGCGTGATCTGGCCATCAGCACCTTCCATGCGCTGGGCGTGCGCATGCTCAAGGCCGACGGCGAACGCATCGGCCTGAAACCCAACTTCTCGATCCTCGACAGCGACGACGTGCTCGGCCAGATGCGTGAGGCCGGCGGCACCACCGACGCCGCGCTGGCGCGTCGCTGGCAATGGACCATCAGCCTGTGGAAGAACCAGGGCCTGGACGCCGACGCCGCCGAGGCCGCCGCGGCCGACGACGACGAGCGCATCGCCGCACGCGTGATGCGCCGCTACCAGGAACGTCTGCAGGCCTTCCAGGCGGTGGACTTCGACGACCTGATCACGCTGCCGCTGGCGCTGCTGGGGCGCGACGACGAGGCCCGCGCCGCCTGGCGCGCGCGATTCGGCCATGTGCTGGTCGACGAATACCAGGACACCAACGCCACGCAGTACGAGCTGCTCAAGGCACTGGTGGGCGAGCAGGGCCGCTTCACCGCGGTCGGCGACGACGACCAGAGCATCTACGGCTGGCGCGGGGCGACGCTGGACAACCTGCGCCGGCTGCCGCAGGACTACCCGAAGCTGAAGGTCATCGCGCTGCAGCAGAACTACCGTTCCACCGCGCACATCCTGCGTGCGGCCAACGCAGTGATCGCGAACAACCCCAAGCTGTTCGAGAAGACGCTGTTCAGCGAACTCGGCGAGGGCGAGCCGGTGCGCGTGCTCGAGTGCGACGGCGAAGAACACGAGGCCGAGCGCGCGGTGTCGCGCATCCAGGCGCTGCGCGCGGGCAGCGTCATCAAGTTCTCCGACTTCGCGGTGCTGTATCGCGCCAACCACCAGAGCCGTGTCTTCGAGCAGAGGCTGCGCACGGCGCAGATCCCTTACAAGGTGTCGGGCGGCCAGAGTTACTTCGACCGCGCCGAGATCAAGGACCTGTGCGCCTGGCTGCGCCTGTTGGTCAACGAGGACGACGACCCGGCCTTCCTGCGCGCGGTGGCCACGCCCAGGCGCGGCATCGGCGCGCAGACGCTGATCACGCTGGGTGAATTCGCCTCGCGCTGGAAGATCAGCCTGTTCGAGGCGCTGTTCTCACCCACGCTGGCCAGCGTGTTCAAGGGCAAGGCGATCGACGCCCTGCACGGCTTCGGCCGCGAGGTCAACGAACTGGCCGACAGCGCCCGCCGCACCAGCGGCGCCGAAGACGCGCGCGCGCTGCTGCTGCGCTGGCTCGTGGAGATCGGCTACGAACAGCATCTGCACGACGGCGAAGACAGCGCGAAGCTGTCTGCCGCGCGCTGGAGCAACGTGCTCGACTTCGTCGACTGGATCGCGCGTCGCTGCGGCGGCGAGATGGTGCAGGACGGCGGCAGCTTCGAGACCGAACGCCAGACCGTGCTGCAGGTGGCGCAGACCATCAGCGTGATCATCAGCCTGGCCGACCGCGGCGGTGAGCAGGACGTGGTCACTCTCTCCACCCTGCACGCGGCCAAGGGCCTGGAGTGGCTGCACGTGATGCTGGCCGGCGTCAACGAGGGCCTGCTGCCGTTCAGGAGTGGCGACGACGAGATGACGCCCGAGCGGCTGCAGGAAGAGCGCCGGCTGATGTACGTCGGCATCACGCGCGCGCGCCAGACCCTGGCCGTGAGCACGCTGCGCCGGCGCAAGAAGGGCCGCGACACGGTGGCGGGCGTGAAGAGCCGTTTCATTGCCGAGATGAAGCTCGACGCCGAGCGCACGCAGGAAGACCCGCGGGCGCGTCTGAAGCGGCTGCGCGACGAGATGGCGGCCGACGGTGCCGCGAAACTGCCGGTGGGCTGAGGCCATGCCGGCCCCTTCCGGCGCCTACATGCCCTTGAACAGGCCCGCGTAGCTTCGGCTGACTTCGAGCTTTTCGGGGTGGCCGCGCACGCTCACGATCTGGCGGCCGCGGAAGTCGCGCGTGACGCTGTCGATCGCCTTCACGTTGACCAGCGCGCTGCGGTGGATCTGCCAGAAGGCCTCGGGGTCGAGTTCGTCCAGCAACTCCTTGATCGGCTTTCTGATCAGTGCCTCCACCTGCGCCGTCTGCACGCGGGTGTACTTCTCGTCGCTGACGAAGAACAGCACCTCGGCCACGGCGATCATCTGGATCGTCGAGCCGACGTTGGCCTGGATCCACTGCAGCCGCGGTGGCACGAGGCCCGGGTTCAGGCGCTGCTGCAGATCGTGCAGCAGCCGCTGCAGCGGCGGTGGTGCGGCGTCGGCGGGTGAGTCGCGCCGCGCCTGCAGCCGCTTGCGGATGCGCGCCACGGTGAGCGCCAGCCGCTCGCGCTCGGCCGGCTTCAGCACATAGTCGGCGGCGCCCTGCTCGAAGGCCTCGACGGCGTACTGGTCGTAGGCAGTGATGAACACCACCTCGGGCAGCCAGTTGTCGTCCTCGCGGGCACCCTCGGCAGGCGCCAGTTGAGCGATCTGGCGTGCTGCCTCGACGCCGCTCAGGCCCGGCATGCGGATGTCCAGGAACACCACTTCGGGCCGGTGCTGCTCGACCAGCTGCACCGCCTCGAGCCCGTTCTTCGCTTCGGCCACCACCTGCAGTTCAGGCCAGGTTTCGGCCAGCCGCGCGCGCAACTGGTCGCGCATCAGCCGTTCGTCGTCGGCCAGCACGGCGCGCGGGGCGGCTGCGCTGGGTTCAAGCGGGTGGTTCATGCGCTGGCTCCCTCTTCCTGTGTCACGCTGCGGTAGGGCACGGTGATGGTGATCACGGTGCCGCCGCCGGGGTTGTCTGTGATGGTCAGGGCGGCCTTGCCGCCGTAGAGCATCTGCAGCCGCTCGCGCACGTTGGCCAGGCCGACGCCGGTGCCGGCAGTGGCGGCCTTGCCGAAGCCCAGGCCGGTGTCGGCCACGCTCACGGCCAGCTTGCCGTGGCGGACCTCGGCCTTCACGCTGAGCAGGCCCCCCTCGGCCTTGGGCTCCAGCCCGTGCTTGATGGCGTTCTCGACCAGCGTCTGCATCATCATCGGCGGGAACGCCGCCGACAGCAGCCCGTCGGGCACGTCGATGAGGGTCGTCAGCCGCTCTTCCATGCGCACCTTGAGGATCGCCAGGTACGGCCGGATGACGTCCAGCTCGCGCCCGAGGTCCCGCACGCCGCCGGCGTTGCCGCCGGTCTCGCGCAGCGTGGGCATGCTGGCGCGCAGCAGTGCGATCAGGTTCTTCTGCATCAGGCTGGCGCGCGGCGGGTCGGTCTCGATCAGGTGGTCGATCGAGGCCAGCGTGTTGAAGAGGAAGTGCGGCTCCACCTGCGCCTGCATCGCCGCCATGCGCGCCTCCACCACCTGGCGCTTGAGCGATTCGGCCTCGGCCGTCTCGGTGGCGGCGGCGGCCTTGGCCTCGGCCTGGATGCGGCCCTTGTAGGTGGCCTTGACGATCGCCGAGCCGATCACCCACACCAGGGCCAGATCGACCAGGAAGTCGCCCCACTGGACGTGGCGCGTGCGCTTGATCTTGCCCCTCGGGCCGCTGCCCGCCTCGGTTGCGGCGGCTGCGGCTTCGGTGGCCTCGCGCGATGCCTCGGCCGCGTCACGCTCGGCCTCGGCCAGTTCGCGCTGCTTGTCGATGGCCTCTTGCAACAGGTCGCGCGCAGCTTCGAGGCCTTCACGAACAGCCGCGCGGTCGGCGCCGGGCGGCAGCGGGATGGTCAGGCCGGGCTGCTCGGTGGCCGCGGTTGCCGG
>JBBQOR010000056.1:0-8388 GCA_038331055.1 Burkholderiales bacterium | reverse complement strand
TCTCGACGTCTTCACCCACGTAGCCGGCTTCGGTCAGCGTGGTGGCGTCGGAGATCACGAAGGGCACGTTGAGCAGCCGCGCCAGGGTCTGCGCCAGCAGCGTCTTGCCGCTGCCTGTCGGGCCGATGAGCAAGATGTTGCTCTTGCTCAGCTCGACCTCTTCCTTGCCCGCGGCCATGTGCTTGAGGCGCTTGTAGTGGTTGTAGACCGCCACCGACAGCGTGCGCTTGGCTTGGTCCTGCCCGATCACGTACTGGTCCAGGCTGCTCTTGATCTCGCTGGGCACCGGAAGATCTGAGCGGCTGCCGCGGGCGCCGGGCGCCTCGGGCGGCACCTCGTCGCGAATGATGTCGTTGCACAACTCGATGCATTCATCACAGATGAAGACCGAGGGGCCGGCGATCAACTTCTTGACCTCGTGCTGGCTCTTGCCGCAAAACGAGCAATAAAGAACCTTCTCGCCGGCGGCGCCTTTCTTGTCTGCCATGTATGCCCTGATCGTGCGCAGTGTCGTCCGTCTAGGACCTTCGAAGGATCATAGACCATCGCCGAGCACCCCTCTCGTGCGAGAGGAGGGTGCAAAGCAGCCGTTTCTGTGCGCGTTACAGCGCGCGCTTCTACGCGTGTTAGCGCGTCTTCACGCGCGTTTGGCGATGACCTGATCGACCAGACCGTAGTCGCGCGCTTCGTCGGGCGACATGAAGTAATCACGCTCCATGTCGGCGGTAATCCTCTCCAGCGACTGCCCGGTGCGCTCGGCGTAGATGCGGTTGAGCTGCTCGCGGGTCTTGATGATCTCGCGCGCCTGGATCTCGATGTCGGTCGCCTGGCCCTGCGCGCCGCCGCTGGGCTGGTGAATCATGATCTTGCTGTTGGGCAGCGCAAAACGCTTCCCCTTGGCGCCGGCCATCAGCAGGAAGCTGCCCATGCTCGCCGCCAGGCCCATGCACAGCGTCGAGACATCCGGCTTGATGAAGTTCATCGTGTCGAATATCGACAGCCCGGCACTGACGCTGCCGCCCGGCGAGTTGATGTACAGCGAGATGTCCTTGTCCGGGTTCTCGCTTTCCAGGAACAGCAACTGGGCGACCACCAAATTGGCCGTCTGGTCGTTGACCGGACCGATCAGAAACACCAGCCGCTCGCGAAGCAGCCGGCTGTAGATGTCGTAAGCGCGTTCGCCGCGGCCCGAGGTCTCGATGACGATGGGCACCATGCCCAGGCCCTCGGTTTGCAATGCGCTCATGCTCGTCCTCTCAAAGCTCAGGTGGCCACCATCAGTTCATCGAACGGTAGCACCTTGTCGGTGACCTGCGCTCGCTCGAGCACATGGCTCGTCACGTTGTTCTCGACCACGATCGCCTCGACCTCGGCCATGCGCTGACGGTCGCCCAGGTACCAGCGCATCACCTCGGCCGGCTTCTCGTAGCTGTGGCTCATCTGCTCGATGTAGGCCTGCAGCTGGTCGGGCTTGGCCTGCAGCTTGTTCGTGCGCACCAGTTCGGCCACCACCAGGCCCAGGCGCACACGGCGCTCGGCCTGCGGCAGGAACACGTCGGGCGGGATCTCCACCGTCTCGGCATCCTTGACGCCGCGCTTCTTCAGATCAGCGCGCGCGGCCTCGATGAGTCGCTCGCCCTCGCCGGCCACCAGGGCCTTGGGCAGATCCAGCTGCGCCGCACCGACCAGCGCATCCATCACGGCGGCCTTGTTGCGCGCCAACACGCGCTGCCTGACTTCGCGGTCGAGGTTGGCCTTGACGTCGGCGCGCAGCGCTTCGACGCTGCCTTCCTTGATGCCCAGCGCCTTGGCGAACGCCTCGTCCACGGTGGGCAGGTGCGGCACTTCGATCTTCTTCATCGTGACCATGAAGTCGGCTTCCTTGCCGGCCACTGCCGGGCCCTGGTAGTCGGCCGGGAACTGCAGCGGGAAGGTCTTGCTCTGGCCCACGCGCATGCCGCGCACCGACTTGTCGAACTGCTCGAGCATCTGGCCCTCGCCGACGACGAACTGGAAGGCGTCGGCCTTGCCGCCGGAGAAGGGCTCGCCGTCGATCTTGCCCTCGAAGTCGATCGTCACGCGGTCGTCGGCTTGCGCGCCTTCGGCTGCCGGGCGCTGGCTGAAGGTGCGCCGCTGCTTGCGCAGGATCTCTACCGTGCGGTCGATGGCCTCCTCGCTGACCGAGGTGGCGATGCGCTCGACCTGCAGCGCCGACAGGTCGCCCAGGCTGATCTCGGGGTAGACCTCGAAGGTGGCATCGAAGGCGACGCTGCCCTCGGGCGCCTGCTCTTTCTGCGTGATTCGCGGCGCGCCGGCCACACGCAGTTGCGCTTCGCGCGCGGCGTCGGCGAATGCCTGTCCGACGCGGTCGTTGACCACCTCGTACTGCACCGAGTAGCCGTAGCGCTGGGCGACGACGGACATCGGTACCTTGCCGGGTCGGAAGCCGTCAGCGCGCACGGTGCGCGAGAGCTTCTTCAAACGGCTGTCGACTTCATTGCTGATGTCGGTTGCGGGCATCGTCAGGGTGATGCGACGCTCGAGCTTGTCGAGGGTTTCGACTTGGACGGCCATGGCGGTGATCTCGCGGAGTTCCGGGGTTCAGGGTTGTTTCTGGTGCGCGGGGCCGGACTCGAACCGGCACGCCTGTGAGGGCGTCAGGACCTAAACCTGGTGCGTCTACCAATTTCGCCACCCGCGCGGGCAGTGGCATCGCTCAGCAGGAAACCGCGAATTCTATCCGCCCTGCGGCTCCCGTCTGACACGGAAAAACGCGGCATACATCGCCGGCAGTGCCAGCAGCGTCAAGGCCGTGGCCACCACCAGCCCGCCCATGATCGCCACCGCCATCGGCCCCCAGAACACGCTGCGCGACAACGGGATCATCGCCAGCACCGCCGCCGCGGCCGTCAGCACGATCGGGCGGAAGCGCTGCACCGCCGCCTCGACGATCGCGTCCCAGGTGGGCACACCGCGCGCGCGGTCCTGCTCGATCTGGTCGATCAAGATCACCGAGTTGCGCATGATCATGCCCATCAGCGCGACCACACCGAGCAGCGCGACAAAGCCGAACGGCCGGTTCAGAAGCAGCAGCGCCCCAGCCACGCCGGCAATGCCCAGCGGGCCGGTGAGGAAGACCAGCATCGCGCGGCTGAAACTGTTGAGCTGCAGCATCAGCAGCGTGAAGATCAGGAACAGCATCACCGGCACCCCGACGGCGATCGAGCCCTGGCCCTTGCCGGCTTCTTCCACCGCGCCGGCCACCTTGATGCCGTAGTCCGGCGGCATCTGCGCCGCCAGTTCCTGCAGCTTCGGCCAGATCTGGGCGCTCACGGTGGGGCCCTGCAGCCCTTCGATGATGTCGCCCTGCACCGTGACCGCGTAGTCGCGGTTCTCGCGCCACAGCACGCCAGGCTCCCAGGCGAACTCGATCTTCGCCACCTGCGGCAGCGGCACTGCGCGGCCCGAGGCCGTCGGCACGTACGAATTGCTCAGGTCGGTGATGACGCGCCGCTCGTCGGCCGGCTGGCGCAGCACGATGTCGATCAGCTTGTCGCCCTCGCGGTACTGGCCGATCGTCACGCCTGAGAGCATGGTGCGCGAGAACTGCGCGATGGCCTGGCTGGTGATGCCCAGCGCGCGCGCCTTGTCCTGATCGACCACCAGCCGCAGCACCTTGACCGACTCGTTCCAGTTGTCGTTGACGCCGCGCATGTTCGGGTTGGCGCGCAGCAACTCCTTGGCGCGATCGGCCCACAGGCGCACCTCCCTGGCGTCGCTGCCGCTGACGCGGAACTGCACCGGATAGGGCACCGGCGGCCCATTGGGTAGCAGCTTGACGCGGCCGCGCACCTCGGGGAATTCCTCCGCCAGCAGGGCAGGCAGCAGCACGCGCAGCGACTCGCGCACGGCCAGGTCCTTGGGCAGCACGATCGTCTGGCTGACGTTGCTCTGCGGGAAGATCTGGTCCAGCGGCAGATAGAAGCGCGGCACGCCGGAGCCGATCCAGCTGCTGACGCTGGCGATGCCCGGCTCCTTCATCATGCGTTGCTCGAAACGGCGCGCGATGATTTCGCTCTGCTGGATGGTCGAACCCTCGGGCAGCCACAGATCCACCAGCAGTTCGGGCCGGCTCGAGTCAGGGAAGAACTGCTGCTGCACCTTGCCCATGCCGACGATGCCGGCGGCAAATGTCGCCAGCGTCAGCGCGATGGTGATCCAGCGGTGCTGCACGCACCAGTTCACCATGCGCCTGAAGCGCGCATAGAACGGGGTGTCGAAGAGCTCGTGCGCCGCCGCGCCGTCCGGTCCGCCGGGCCCGACCGCATGCGGGCGCGAACGCAGCAGCTTGTAGCCGAGATAGGGCACGAACAACACCGACACCACCCACGAGATGACGAGCGCCGCCGCGGTCACGGCGAAGATCGCGAAGGTGTACTCGCCGGTCATCGACTTCGCCAGGCCGATGGGCAGAAAGCCGGCGGCCGTGATCAGCGTGCCGGTCAGCATCGGGAAGGCCGTCACCTCGAAGGCGTAGGTCGCCGCGCGCATGCGGTCCCAGCCTTCCTCGAGTTTGCGCACCATCATCTCGACCACGATGATCGCGTCGTCGACCAGCAGGCCGAGCGCGATGATCAGGCTGCCGAGCGAGATCTTGTGCAGCCCGACGCCCCAGTAGTACATGGTCACGAAAGTGATGGCCAGCACCAGCGGGATCGTGATGCCCACCACCATGCCCGGCCAGATATCGATGCGCAGCGGCTTGGTGTGCAGGCCCAGGCTGATGAAGCTGACCGCCAGCACCACGATGACGGCTTCGATCAGCACGCCGACGAACTCGCTCACCGAGCGCGAAACCGCCTGCGGCTGGTCCTGCACCTGCTCCATCATGATGCCCAGCGGCAGCTCGGCCTGGACCTGCGCGGCAGCGTTGCGCAGCTCACCACCCAGCGCGATGATGTCGCCCCCCTTGGCCATCGAGACACCTAGCGCGATCACCTCGCGCCCCTGGTGGCGCACCTTGACCGAGGGCGGGTCGACGAAATCGCGCCGCACCTCGGCGATGTCGTCGAGTCGGATCTGGCTGGCCTGGCCGGTGGTTGCGTTGACGGCGCGGATCGGGAAGCGGCGCAGCTCGTCGACGTTGTTGAACTGCCCGCCGATGCGGATCTGGAAGTTGTCGCTGCCGGCGTTGAGTACACCAGCCCCCTCGACCGCGTTCTGCGCGCCGATCTGGTTGATGACCTGGCCCATGTCCAGGCCCAGCTGCGCCAGGCGCCTCTGCGAGATCTCGACAAACAGCTTTTCGGCCTGCGCGCCGAAGGTCTCGACCTTGGCCACGTCGGGCACACGCAGCAGCCGCTGGCGCACCCGTTCGGCCACCACGCGCAGCTCTTCACGGCTGAAGCCGTCGGCCGAGAGCGCGAAAATGGTGCCGTAGACATCGCCGAACTCGTCGTTGAAGACCGGGCCGATGACGCCCGTCGGCAACTGTCCGCGCATGTCACCGACCTTCTTGCGCGCCGCATACCAGCTGTTGGCCACCTGCTGCGGCGGCGACGAGTCCTTCAGCTGCAACAAAGTCAGACTCTCGCCCGGCTTGGTGTAGCTGCGCACCACGTCGGCGTAGGGCACTTCCTGCAGCGTCTTCTCGATGCGGTCGGTCACCAACTCAGCCATCTGCTGCGCCGTGGCGCCGGGCCAGAAGGCCTGCACGACCATCGCGCGGAAGGTGAACGGCGGATCCTCGTCCTGCCCCAGTTGAAAGTAGGCGGTGAAGCCCAGCACCATCAGCACCAACATCAGGTAGCGCGTCAGCGCCTGATGCTCGAGTGCCCAGCGGGAGATATTGAAACGCGAGCGCCCAGCGCCGCCGTCTTCTGACCGGTGGTCCATGGGGTCGCCCTTCAACGGCTGGCCGCGGGGGCCGCCACCGGCGCCGCCGACGGGGCGAGGCCCGACGCCGCGGTCTCGGCGTAGTACTTCACCTTCTGCCCGGGGGTCAGCACGTGCACGCCGGCAGTCACCACCCGTTCGCCGGCCTTCAGACCCTGGGCCACCAGCGCCACGTTGCCATCGGCGCCGGCCACCACCACCGCCTGCGGGCGCACCGTCATCGAGGACGGGTCGACGATCCACACCGAGGTGCGGCCCTGCTGCTCCAGCAAGGCGGCCAACGGAAGGCGCACCACACCGGCCACTGTCGGCTGGGCGATCAGCACCACAGCGGTCTGCCCCAGCTGCACACGCGCAGCACCGACGTCGGCCTTGACGAGGAAGGTGCGCGTGCTCGGGTCGGCGGCAGCGGCCACTTCGCGCACTGTGGCTGGGAAGCTCTGGGCTTGGCCCCACAGCTTCACCTGCAGCGCCCCCTTGCGCCCGAGCAGCGCGCGGATCGGCGCTGCAGCGTCTTCGGGCACCGCGAATACCGCGTCGCGCGGACCGGCGTGGGCCAGCCGCAGCACCGACGCACCGCTGGACAGTACCGCGCCCGGCTCGGCATCGACGCCCGTGACCACACCGCCAGCGCTGGCCAGCAGCCGCGTGTAAGCCGCCTGATTGCCCTGCACACCCACCTGCGCGCGGGCTTGGTCGAGCTGGGCTTGCGCGGCCTTCAGCGTGGTCTCGCGGCGCTCGAACTCGGCGCCGCTGATGAAGCCCTGGTCACGCAGGTCCTTGAACCGGCGCCAGTCAGACTGTGCCTGGTCAAGCTGCACCTGCGCCCCACGCAACCCGGCGGCGGCCGACTCCTGGCCCAGCTTCTGATCGTCGGGGTCGAGTTCTGCCAGCAGCTGCCCGGCGCGCACGGTCTGGCCGGCATCGACCAGCCGTCGGGTCAGCTTGCCGCCGACGCGAAATCCCAGCCGCGTCTCGGTGCGCGCACGGATCTCGGCGGCGTACTCGTGTACCGCGGTGGCGGAGTCGGTGCCGACGGTCTGGGTGCGCACCGAGCGTATCGGCTCAGGGGCCGGCGCCGGGCGTGAGCAGGCAGCCAGCAAAGCCACCGCCAGAAGCGGGCCAAGGCGAAACGGGCGGTACGGCATGGACGAATGCTCTTTAATGACTGACTGGTCAGTAATATAGAAATCCGCCCCGGCCTTGTCAATGCCGCGGCCGAATCACGCCGATCGCGTAGTGCGCCGTGGACAATCCGTCGGGTGGGTGTCGGTCACTACGAAAACTTTCCCGTCGCGTCGCTGCTGTGCCCGCCGCAGCTGCGGCCGCCCATCGTCGCGATCTATCACTTCGCGCGCACCGCCGACGATCTGGCAGACGAGGGTGACGATCCGCCGGCTGCACGGCTGGCTGCGCTGGCCGAGTACCGCAGCGAGTTGCACGCCTGCTTCGCCGGCCGCCCGCCGGCTGCGCGCTGGCAGGCGGTGTTCAGCGCGCTCGCGATGCAGCAGCGCGTGCACGTCCTGCCCTTGCAGCCGCTGGAAGACCTGCTCGATGCCTTCAAGCAGGACGTCGGCAATCCGCGCTACGCCGACCGCGCCGCGCTGCTGGCCTATTGCGCCCGCTCGGCCAACCCGATCGGCCGGCTCTTGATGCACCTCTACGGGGTCGACGATGCGCGCTCGCTGGCGCGGTCCGACGCCATCTGCAGCGCCTTGCAACTGATCAACTTCTGGCAGGACCTGAGCGTGGACCTGCCGCGCGGGCGCCACTACGTGCCGCTGTCCGACGCCGCTGCCCACGGGCTCGACCCAACGGACTTGTCGCTGCAGACTGACACTCCGGCCACGCAGGCGTTGTTGCGCTCGCTGCGCATCTGGGCACGCGATCTGTTGCTCGAAGGTGCCCCGCTGGCGCTGCGTCTGCCCGGCCGCGCCGGCTGGGAATTGCGCCTGGTGGTTCAGGGCGGGCTGGCGGTTCTTGAGAAAATCGCCGGCATGGATGAATGTGTACTGCGCCGTCGACCCAGGCTGGTTGCCGCCGATCTGCCGCGGCTGCTGTGGCGTGCGATGCGCATGCGTGGCGCATCACAGGTCAGCGCCGCCGCCGGGGCCGCACGATGACGCCGGCGCAGTACGTCGAGGCCAAGGCGGCCAAGAGCGGCTCGTCCTTCTATTACGCGTTCCGTTTTCTGCCGCCACCACGCCGTGCGGCCATCACCGCGTTCTACGCCTTCTGCCGCGAGGTCGACGACGTGGTCGACGAGATGCACGAGCCCAGCGTGGCCGCGGCCAAGCTGGCCTGGTGGCGCCAGGAGGTGCAGGCCGCGTTCGATGGGCGCCCCAGCCATCCTGCGATGCTGGCGTTGATGCCGTCCACCGCGCCCTTCGGCATCGAGGCCCGGCACCTGCTGGCGGTGATCGACGGCTGTCAGATCGACCTCGAGCAGACGCGCTTTCTGGACTATCCCGGCCTGCAGCGCTACTGCCATCT
>JBBQOR010000055.1:0-8606 GCA_038331055.1 Burkholderiales bacterium | reverse complement strand
GGGCTACCTGACGATGCTGGAGGAAGCCGAGAAGCGCGACCACCGCCGCCTGGGCCGGGAACTCAATCTGTTCCACATCGACGAACACAGCCCCGGCATGGTGTTCTGGCACCCCAAGGGCTGGGCGGTGTGGCAGGAGGTGGAGCAGTACATGCGCCGTGTCTACCGCGACAACGGCTACCAGGAAGTGAAGGGCCCGCAGATCATCGACGTGGAGCTGTGGAAGAAGTCGGGCCACTGGGAGAAGTACCGCGACGCGATGTTCACGACCGAGTCCGAGAAGCACGACTACGCCATCAAGCCGATGAACTGCCCGGGCCACATCCTGATCTTCAAGCAGGGCATCAAGAGCTACCGCGACCTGCCGCTGCGCTATGGCGAGTTCGGCAACTGCCACCGCAACGAGCCCACAGGCGGGCTGCACGGCATCATGCGCGTGCGCGGCTTCACGCAGGACGACGGCCACGTCTTCTGCACCGAAGACATGATCCTGCCCGAGTGCCTGGCCTACACGGCGCTGCTGCAGGCGGTGTACAAGGACTTCGGCTTCACCGACATCATCTACAAGGTGGCCACGCGGCCGGCGGCACGCATCGGCTCCGACGAGATATGGGACAAGGCCGAGAACGCGCTGATCGACAGCTTGAAGGCATCCGGCTGCGAGTACGAGGTATCGCCCGGCGACGGCGCCTTCTACGGCCCGAAGATCGAGTACACGCTGAAAGATGCCATCGGCCGCCCGTGGCAGTGCGGCACGATGCAGGTCGATTTCTCGATGGCCGAGCGGCTGGGCGCCGAGTACGTGGCCGAGGACGGCGCGCGCCATCACCCGGTGATGCTGCACCGCGCCATCGTCGGCAGCCTCGAGCGCTTCATCGGCATCCTGATCGAGCAGCACGCCGGCGCACTGCCGGCCTGGCTGGCGCCGGTGCAGGTGGTGCTGGCGCCGATCACCGAGACGCAGTCGGCCTACGCGCAAAGCGTCGCGAAAGCGCTTCAAATTCAAGGAGTTAGAGTCGAAGCCGATTTGCGGAACCAGAAGATCACGTATAAAATCCGTGAGCATTCGATGCAGAAGGTTCCGTACATCCTGGTCGTTGGCGACAAGGAGAAGGCAGACGGGACCGTTGCCGTGCGCGCACGGGGCAATCAGGATCTGGGTGTGATGCCGCTCGACGACTTCGCCAAGAAGCTCGCCGCGCAAATCGCCCAGAAGGTCTGAGCCCGGCGCGCTTTCTCTTTTTTCGCGGCCCCGCTTGCCTAGGGGTCGTCCAAAGGGGTTCGAACCATCGCTACTTTCCTGGACCGTCGCACACCGAACGCGGAGCGCAAGCACCGCCTCAATCGCGAGATCATGGTGCCGCAGGTGCGGCTGAACGGGGTCAGCAACGAGCCACTTGGCGTTGTCTCGACCATCGACGCGCTGCGGATGGCGGGTGAGCTGGACGTCGATCTTGTCGAGATCGCCCCGACCGCAGAGCCGCCGGTCTGCCGGTTGATGGACTACGGCAAGTTCAAGTACCAAGAGCAGAAGAAGGCGGCCGAGGCCAAGTCCAAGCAGAAGGTGATCGAGGTCAAGGAAGTCAAGTTCCGGCCCGGCACCGACGAAGGCGACTACGCGGTGAAGATGCGCAACCTGCGCCGCTTCATTTCCGAGGACGGCGACAAGGGCAAGGTCACGCTGCGTTTTCGCGGCCGCGAGATCACCCACCAGGACATCGGCATGCGGCTGCTCGAGCGGATCCGCGATGAACTGGCTGACGTTTCGGTTGTCGAGCACATGCCCAAACTGGAAGGACGGCAGATGATCATGGTGCTGTCGCCGAAGAGAAGGTAGTTTTCGGACCATCCGGTCCGCCGCCCGCAAGGGTGAACAAGCCGCTGCAGGCTGAGCAAGCACTCCGGAGATCCCGGGGTCGCCTGACAGGGCAACGAAGAAGGAGCAGCAATGCCCAAGATGAAGACCAAGAAGAGCGCGGCCAAGCGGTTCCGCGTGCGTCCGGGTGGCACCGTCAAGCGCGGTCAGGCGTACAAGCGCCACATCCTGACCAAGAAGAGCACGTCGCGCAAACGCGATCTGCGCGGCCCCGCCAACGTGCACGAGTCCAACATGAGCCAGATTGCGGCCATGTTGCCGTACGCCGGTCTGTGATCTGACGAAGAAGGAGCACACACATGCCTCGCGTCAAACGTGGTGTTACCGCACACGCCCGCCACAAGAAGATCCTGAAGCTCGCCAAGGGCTTCCGCGGCCGCCGCAAGAACGTCTTCCGCATTGCCAAGCAAGCGGTGATGAAGGCCGGCCAGTACGCCTACCGTGACCGGCGCACCCGCAAGCGGGTGTTCCGCCAGTTGTGGATCGCCCGCATCAACGCCGCCTCGCGCGAGTTGGGCGTGACCTACAGCCGCTTCATGGCCGGATTGAAGAAGGCGCAGATCGACATCGATCGCAAGATGCTCGCCGAGCTGGCCGTCAATGACCCGGCCGCGTTTGGAAGCATCGTCGCCAAGGTGAAGGCCCAGCTGGCTTGACCACGCGCGGCCGGGCCCGGGTGGGCCCGGTTGCGCGTCGACCGTGACCCCGGCGCAGGCCGGGCCACGCGCAGCGACCAAAGGCCGTCACCTCGGTGCGGCCTTTTTTGTTGTCACGACGCATGAACGATCTCGATCAACTGGTGTACTCGGCGCAGGCCGAATTCGATGCCGCCCTGGCCAGCGCCGAGCTGGAAGACGCCAAGGCGCGCTACCTCGGCAAGGCCGGCCGTCTGACCGAGCTGCTGAAGGCGCTGGGCCAATTGCCGGCCGACGAGAAGAAGATGCGCGGCGCGGCCATCAACCAGGCCAAGGCGGCTGTGGAGGCCGCGCTGCAGGCGCGCCGCCAGGCGCTGGCCGATGCCGAACTGGACAGACAGCTTCACGCCGAGGCGCTGGACGTCACCTTGCCGGGGCGCCGCCACGGCGCGGGCGGCAGCCTGCACCCTGTGAACCGCAGCATCGAGCGCATCGAGGCGATCTTCGCGTCGATGGGCTTCGACGTCGCCGACGGCCCCGAGATCGAGACCGACTGGATGAGCTTCACCGCACTCAACAACCCGGAGAACCATCCGGCGCGCTCGATGCAGGACACCTTCTACGTCGACCTGAAGGACGCCGAGGGCCGCTGGCTCAACCTGCGCCCGCATACCAGCCCGATGCAGGTGCGCTACGCCCAGGCGCACGCGCGCCGCCACGCCGGGCACGAGCCGATGCCCGAGATCCGCGTTATCGCCCCGGGCCGCACCTACCGCATCGACAGCGACGCCACGCACACGCCGATGTTCCACCAGTGCGAGGGCCTGTGGATCGGCGCCAACGTCAGCTTCAAGGACCTGAAGGTGGTCTTCACCGACTTCCTGCGCCAGTTCTTCGAGACCGACGCGCTGCAGGTGCGCTTTCGCCCGTCCTTCTTCCCGTTCACCGAACCTTCGGCCGAGGTGGACATGCAGTTCGAGACCGGCCCGCTGGCCGGCCGCTGGCTGGAGGTGGCCGGCTCGGGCCAGGTGCACCCGAACGTGGTGCGCAACTTCGGCCTCGACCCCGAGAAGCACATCGGTTTCGCCTTCGGCATGGGGCCCGACCGCCTGGCCATGCTGCGTTACGGCATCGGCGATCTTCGAATCCTGTTCGACAACGACCTGCGCTTCCTGAGCCAGTTCCGCTGACCCCCTGCTGATCCTGTTTCACATCCGACCCTGCCATGCAGTTCCCCGAGTCCTGGCTGCGCGAGTTCTGCGACCCGCCGATCAACACCCAGCAGTTGTCCGATCTGCTGACCATGTCCGGCTTCGAGGTCGATGAGCTGCGCCCTGCCGCGCCCGCGTTCAGCGGCGTGGTCATCGCCGAGATCGTGACGACCGAGCAGCATCCCGGCGCCGACCGCCTGCGCGTGTGCCTGGTCGACGCCGGGCGCCATTCGGCCGACGGCCCGTTGCAGATCGTCTGTGGCGCACCGAACGCACGCGTCGGCATCAAGGTGCCGCTGGCGCTGGTCGGCGCAGAACTGCCGCCGGGCGACGATGGCCAGCCGCTGCGCATCGGCGTGGGCCAACTGCGCGGCGTGCAGAGCCTGGGCATGCTGTGCTCGGCGCGTGAGCTCGGATTGTCAGAAGACCACGGCGGGCTGCTCGAGCTGCCAGCCGATTCGCCGGTGGGCGCCAGCCTGCGCGATGCCATGCGCCTGGACGAGGCCCTCTTCACGCTCAAGCTCACGCCCAATCTGGCGCATGCGCTCAGCGTCTACGGCGTCGCGCGGGAGCTGTCAGCGCTCAGCGGCGCACCGCTGAAGACGCCGCAGATCGACGCTGTGGCGCCGCGCCACGAACAGCGTCTGCCGGTT
Organism: Burkholderiales bacterium; assembly: GCA_038331055.1. Taxonomy (GTDB): domain Bacteria; phylum Pseudomonadota; class Gammaproteobacteria; order Burkholderiales; family Burkholderiaceae_C; genus Rubrivivax. The sequence continues at coordinate 4,231 of JBBQOR010000055.1, read as the reverse complement.
GAGGTGCGGGCCACCGATCTGTGCGGCCGCTTCAGTGGCCGCGTGGTGCGCGGCGTGGACACCCAGGCGCGCACGCCCGCATGGATGGTCGAGCGCCTCGCGCGCTGCGGTCAGCGCAGCGTCAGCGCGCTGGTGGACATCAGCAACTACGTGATGTTCGAGTACGGCCGGCCCTCGCACATCTTCGACCTCGACAAGATCCACCAGCGGCTGGTGGTGCGCTGGGCGACGCCCGGTGAAACGCTCAAGCTGCTCAACGGCAGCACGGTGCAGCTCGACGCCGGCGTGGGCGTGATCGCCGACGCCCACGGCGTGGAGTCGCTGGCCGGCATCATGGGCGGCGACGCCACCGCGGTCAGCGACGACACGCGCAACGTCTATGTCGAGGCGGCCTTCTGGTGGCCCGAGGCAGTGCAGGGCCGTTCGCGCCGCTTCGGCTTTTCCACCGACGCCGGTCACCGCTTCGAGCGTGGCGTCGACCCGGCTGGCACCGCACTGCACCTCGAGCGCATCACCCGGCTGATCATCGACATCTGCGGCGGCGATCCGGGCCCGCTGGACGACCAGGTGCTGAACCTGCCGAGTCCGACGCCGGTGACGATGCGCGTGGCGCGGGCGAGCAAGGTCGTCGGCATGCCGCTCGAGCAGGCGCAATGCGCCGACGTGCTGCGGCGCCTGGGGCTGGCCTGCGTTGAGGGTGAGGGCGGGGGTGAAGGCACCTTGACCGTGACGCCGCCGAGCTGGCGCTTCGATCTGAAGATCGAAGAAGACCTGATCGAAGAGGTGGTGCGTGTCATCGGTTACCAGAGCTTGCCGGCCGTGCCGCCGGTGGCGCCGATCACGGCGCGGCCGCAGCCCGAGACCCGCCGCGGCGTGCACGCGCTGCGCCACGCGATGGCGGCACTCGACTACCAGGAGGCGATCGCCTTCAGCTTCGTCGAAGAGCGCTGGGAGCGTGAACTTCACGGCAACGCCGAACCGATCCGCGTGCTCAACCCGATCGCCGCGCCGCTGGCGGTGATGCGCTCCAGCCTCGTCGGCAGCCTGGTGCAGGTGCTGCGCTACAACCTGGCACGCAAGGCCTCACGCGTGCGGGTCTTCGAGAGCGGGCGCGTGTTCCTGCGCGATGCAAGTGCTGTGGACGGCCCGCTGGCGGTGGCCGGCTTGCGCCAGCCGCGCCGCCTGGCCGGGCTGGTTTACGGTGCCGCCGAACCGCTGCAATGGGGTCAGCACGAGCGCACTGTCGACTTCTTCGACCTGAAGGCCGATGTCGAGGCACTGCTTGCACCGCGCCGGGCGCGCTTTGTCGCCGACCGCCATCCCGCGCTGCACCCTGGGCGCTGCGCACGTGTCGACGTCGACGGCCGCTTGATCGGACATCTCGGTGAACTGCACCCCAAGTGGCGCCAGGCCTACGAGCTGCCGCAGGCGCCGATGCTGTTCGAGCTTGACCTCGATGTGCTGCTCGAGCGGGATCTGCCGGTGTTCCAGCCGCTGCCACGGCGACAGACCGCCTGGCGCGACGTGGCGCTGGTGGTGAGTGACGCGGTGGCGCACGACGCGCTTCTCGACGCTGTGCGGTCCGATCCGGCAGGCCAGGTGCGCGAGGCGACGCTGTTCGACATCTATCGCCCGGCGCAGCCGGTGGCCGGCATCGACGCTGGCGAGCGCAGCCTGGCCGTGCGGCTGGAACTGCTGGACGACGACGCGGGATGGACCGACGAACGACTCGACGAAGCGGTCGCGGCAGCGGTGGCACGCGCCGCCGCAGCGGTTGGCGCACGGCTGAGACGCTGAGAGGCTGAAGGGGAGGTCATGGACGAGACCGAGAACGTCAGCCGCGTGCGCGTCATCCTGCCGTCGCTGGAAACGCCAACGCTGACCAAGGCCGACCTGTCTGAACTCCTGTTCGACCGGCTGGGGCTGAACAAGCGCGAGTCCAAGGACATGGTCGAAGCCTTCTTCGACATCGTGCACGAGGCGCTGGTGCAGTCCCAGGACGTCAAGCTGTCCGGCTTTGGCAACTTCAACATCCGGCGCAAGGCACCGCGCCCCGGGCGCAACCCGCGCACCGGCGAGTCGATCCCGATCGAGGCCAGGCACGTGGTCACTTTCCACGCCAGCCAGAAGCTGAAATCGATTGTCCAAGGTGATGTGCCGCCAGCGGGAGACTTCGAGTAGAGTCTAGGTTTGATGGTCCATCGCATTGATTCCAGTGGAAAAAACGCTCCCGGCCATCCCCGCCAAACGCTACTTCACGATCGGCGAGGTCAGCGAGTTGTGCGGCGTCAAGCCCTACGTGCTGCGCTATTGGGAGCAGGAGTTCACCCAGCTCAAGCCGATGAAGCGGCGCGGCAACCGCCGCTACTACCAGCACCACGAAGTGCTGCTGGTGCGCCGGATTCGCGAGTTGCTCTACGACCAGGGCTTCACCATCAGCGGCGCGCGCAACCGTCTGTCCGATGCGCCGCTGCGTGCGCCCCCCGCCGTCGCGGTGGCTGCGCCGATCGCGTCGGGTGTCCCGGTTGCGGAGCAGCAAATGCCCGCGCCGCCGATCTCCGAAGGCGACCTGCGCATCGAGCTGATGTCGATTCGCGAACTGCTGATGGCTTGATCGACGCCGCCTGGCGCGGGCTTCAGGCGCCAGGCCCCGTGTTCGGCCGGCTTGCTGGCCGGCCGAAGTCGGCTTATCTTGCGCCTCCGACCCCCAGCCCACAGGAGTACCCCAAATGAACCCCGTCTCACACCTGCTGAAGAAGCGTGCCGGTGCCCTCGTGCATCTGCGCCCGGATATTTCGGTCTTCGAGGCGCTCGAGCTCCTCGCGCAGCATGAGGTGGGCGCCCTGATGGTGCTCGAGGGCGATCGGCTGGTCGGCGTGTTCTCCGAGCGCGACTACACGCGCAAGATCGCGCTGCAGGGGCGCAACTCCAGAGAGACCCGGGTGGCCGAGATCATGACCGCCAATGTCTTCACGGTGGCGCCCGATACCGGCACCCGGGCCTGCATGACGCTGATGAGCGAGAAGCGGATCCGTCACCTGCCGGTAGTCGACGGCAACGCGGTGATCGGCATGATCTCGATCCGCGACATCATGGACGACATCATTGCCGAACACGAGCAGACCATCACCCAGCTAGAAAGTTACATCCAGTCCTGAGCGGTTCAGCGCTGCTGGGGCGCAGTGCCGGGCCCGGACCCGCGGCGCTGCTCGCGCTGCATGAACAGGTACAGGTCTTCTACTTTCTCGCGCGCCCAGGGCGTCTTGCGCAAGAACTTCAGGCTGGACGGCACGCTGGGTTCGCTGCTGAAGCAGTTCAGCGGAATGCGATCGGCCAGTCCGGGCCAGCCGTAATGCGCCACCAGCGCCTCGACGATGGCTTGCAGCGTCAGCCCGTGCAGCGGGTTGTGGCGCTGGGTGGGCGGCGGCGGCACGGAATCGTTCATGGGCGCGATTCTGGCGCGCCGCCACAGTCGAAGACGGTGGCGATCGAGCGTGGCGGCAGTCGCCAGCGTGGCCTCTGCTTTTGCCAACGGCGTGAACATGGGGCCGGTCCGCTTCGAGTGACCCCGGGCTCTCCTTGGGCGTCCTCCTTGGGCGTCAGCGCGAGCCACCTATAATCCCGAGTCAGTCGGGGCGTAGCGCAGCCTGGTAGCGCACTTGCATGGGGTGCAAGGGGTCGCGAGTTCGAATCCCGCCGCCCCGACCATTACGAATCAACGGGTTAGCTCTCTCAAGGGGCTAACCCGTTTTGCCTTGCGGGGCTCAAGGCAGCGCGAAGTGATGGCCACTCAGAACATCAAGCTCCGCGCCGCCTGCGACTGACCTTGTCCCCGAAAAACGTACCCCTTGCTGGGTGTGTCCATGCAAGCAAGGAGAACGACGATGACGAAAACGGTCCGGGCGCGCTACACGCTGCAGTTCAAGCAGGAAGGGGTCAGGGTGGTCGAGGGTGGACAGAGCATCGCGGCGGCGGCCAGGTCGCTGGGCGTGGTGGAGCAGATGCTGTTCAACTGGGTCTAGGCGCTGCGGCTGGGCAAGCTCGAAGGCGCTGACAGCAAGGTCGTGAGCGTCGAGCAGATGGAGATCAGCCGGCTGCGGGCCGAGCTGGCGCGCGTGAAGATACAGCGCGACATCCTGGGAAAAGCGACGGCGTACTTCGCGAAAGCGCAGAACTGAAGTAGGCTTTCATCAATCGCCACCGGCGGGTGTGGCCGATCTCGGTGCAGTGC
>JBBQOR010000054.1:0-8644 GCA_038331055.1 Burkholderiales bacterium | reverse complement strand
GGGCGCAGCCTGAGGCGCAGCGGCCGAGGGTGGCGCTGTGGCCGGGGTTCGACGATCGTCATGGCCGTCCGTCAGAAGTGAAGGCTCGGGTCGGGAGCTGATCGATCGGTCAAGCCCGTTTCGCTCGCGTTTACTATTGTTCCCTGCCCCTGCCCCGGCCCCGGCCGCGTTCGCAGCAACGCCGTTGCGTCAGCCAGCACACCACCCTCGACTCGTGCGCATCACAAGGAACAAGCATGACGCCCAAGCTCGCAGCCGAATTTCTCGGCACCTTCTGGCTGGTCCTCGGCGGATGCGGCAGTGCCGTGCTCGCAGCCACCTTTCCCGAAGTCGGCATCGGCCTGTTGGGGGTGTCGCTCGCATTCGGCCTGACCGTGCTGACCGGCGCCTATGCACTCGGTCCGATTTCCGGCGGTCACTTCAATCCTGCCGTGTCCATTGGTCTTTGGGCGGGCGGTCGCTTCCCAGCGTCGCAGCTTTTGCCCTACATCGTTGCGCAGGTCGTCGGCGCTGTGGTCGCCGCCGGTGTGCTCTATCTGATCGCCAGCGGCAAGGCCGGCTTCGATCTGTCGGCAGGTTTCGCGTCCAACGGTTACGGCGACCACTCGCCGGGCAAGTACAGCTTCAGTGCGGCGGCGATCACGGAGGTGGTCATGACCTTCATGTTCCTGATCGTGATCCTGGGTGCCACGCATCGGCGCGCGTCACCTGGTTTCGCGGGTCTGGCGATCGGTCTGTGCCTGACGCTGATCCACCTGATCAGCATCCCCGTCACGAACACCTCGGTGAACCCGGCGCGAAGCACGGGGCAGGCGATATTCGTCGGCGACTGGGCCATCGAACAGCTGTGGCTGTTCTGGGTCGCACCGATCGTCGGTGCCCTGGCTGCAGGTTGGTTGTCGCGTACGCTGTTCGACTCCAAGGATTGACCCGACTGCCGACCAACCGCTGGCACAGGTGCCCGATGGCATGCCGTTCAGGCAGGCCGGAACAAGGTGCCGTCGTCGCGGAAGGCCCGATCGTCGAAGACATGCCTCAGCATGCCCTGGCGCATCAGCTGCGCCGCCCACTGCACGGCGGTGTCGCGGCTGACCTCGTGGCGCGCCACCAGCCAGTCGACCACGCGGCGGCCGCTGGCACAGCGGCGGTGCACCAGCAGGCCCCTGCGGTACGTGCGCAGGGGCACACCGCCGTCCAGGGCGCGCAGGGCCTGGCGCAGGTCGTCCACCGGTGGCGACACGGGCGCCGCCTGCGATTGCACGGCGGCGCTGAAGAACAGCTCGGCATCGTCGAAGTCATGTTCGTCCAGCACGTGGTGCACCCAGCCCAGGGCCACCATGCGGCGGCCGATGCGCACGGCCTCGGCTCGGCTGACGCCGAGCTCGCGGACCATCCAGTCCACCGCCTCGCGGGCGACGAAGCATTGCCGGTAGCTGCGCAGGTGGTACATGCGGTCGCGGATGTCCAGGCCGCCAGTGGAACGCATGCGCTGCCACAGTGCCTGCAGTTCGTGCTCTGGCAGCGGCGCCGCCGTCGTCGTCCCGGGCGCACTGCTGTCCGCCGTGGCCGGCGATTGCCCGGCCAGCCATTGCTCGAAAGCCGGCAGCGGCATCGGTCTGGCCATCAGGTAGCCCTGGGCGCTGCCGACGCCGCGGGCGGCCAGGTAGTCCCACTGGTCCTGGGTCTCCACGCCCTCGGCGATGAGGCCGATGTCGAGCTCGCGCGCGAGGCCGATGATGGCGTCCAGTACCGGGCGGCTGGCGCTGCGGCCACCGATGCTGGCGACGAAGGCGCGGTCGATCTTGAGGCGCTGGATCGGCAGTCGCTCGAGCAGGGCCAGGCTGCTGTGCCCGGTGCCGAAGTCGTCGATCGCGATGCGCCAGCCGGCGCGGTGCAATGCGGCCAGCGCACCCTGGGCGGCCGGGTCGACGATCTCGCGCTCGGTCAACTCCAGCAGCACCTGCTCACGCGGCAGGGTTTCGGGGTTGAAGAGTTCGGCCAGGGTCTGCGCGATCAGCGGCGCACGCAGCTCGTCGGGCGTCAGGTTGAACGAGAAGTACAGCTGCCGATGCTGGCGCGCCAGCGGGGCCAGGCGGTGGGCGGCGCGCGTCATCACCAGCTGCGACATGCCGCTGATCAGGCCGGTCTGCTCGGCCACCTCGATGAACTCGCCGGGTGGCACGATGCCGCGCTGGGGGTGCACCCAGCGCATCAGCACCTCGCCGCCGACGCAACGGCCACTGCCCAGGTCGACGATGGGCTGCACCCACGGTTCGAACTGGCGCTTGTGCAGCGCGTGTTCCAGACGGTGCACCAGCCGCGCGCGCCGCACGGCCTGGCGCCAGGCCCAGGCCGCGATGCCGCCGCTGCACAACAGCGCGGCGGCGAGCAAGCCCGGCAGCTGACGCCGCCAGTCGGCCCAGAGGCCCGCGCGGTCGACAGTCACGCCGACGGCCATGCCATGCCTGGCCGAGGCCTGGTGGGCCTGAAGCAAGGCCTCTCGGGGGCCTGCGGCGCCGTCGCGTGACCACACCTGCAGCGGGCGGCCGTCGGCGGCGTGCAGGGTGATGCGTTCGCCGGTGGCGCCGTCGGTCTGCCACGGTCCCTGCTGAGGCAGGGCCAGCGCCCGGGGGTCGAGCAGGGCGACGATGAACTGCGAGCCGCCGAGCGGCCGCACGGCCAGCAGCTCTGCGCCGATCGAGCGGCGCGACATCAGCGTCAGGCGGCCTTCGGGCGCCGGCGCCAGGTCCAAAGCCGCCGACGCGCCTTCCGGGCCACAGGACACCGTCCCGGCTTCGCTCTGCAGCCACCAGCGGCGCACCAGCAGGCCATCCAGGCTGCTGCGCAACAGGCGCTGGGTCAACGCATGGGGGCAAGGTCCTTCGCCGGCTGCGGCGGTGACCTCGGCGACATCGGCGGCCAGGCGTTTGGCCTGGGCGTTGATCTCGTCCAGCCGGGCATCCAGCACATCGATCGCCGCGGCGGCCGACGTGGCCTCGGCCTGCGCCCGTGCTTGCCACAGCCAGGCCATGCCGCCCAGGGCAGCCAGTGCGCACAGTGCCAGGGCCAGCGCGAGGCAACGCCACAAGTCCAGTTCCAGCAGCCGTGGGTGGCCACGCAACGCGGGCTGCAGCGCCCGCCGCAGCCGGCGCAGCCAACTGTCGGATTTGCCGGTTTCGAGATCGCCGAAAGCGCTGGGGTCGAGGAGAGAGTCCACGGAAACAGATATCGGCAGCGCATCCGATTCCTGAAACGCGGCACGCCTGGCGACCATTGGAAGGCAACGGCATGCCGGCAGTCTTCACGTCGGCGTGAACAGTCGGCTTGAACGGTCAGCGTGAGCAGTCGGCGTGAGCAGTCGGCGTAAGCAGTCGGCGTAAGCAGTCGGCGTGCCCACGCCGCGCCGCGGCGACGAACTGCTGGCCTTCGTGGTGCCCGGCGACCACGCGCCGCTCGGGCGCCGGATCAGTCGCGCGGGTCGATGGGGCCGCCCGACAGCCGCACGTCGTCAGAGGCGCCGAAGAAAGCAAAGCCCCCGCGCCCCTGCTTCTTCGCCCTGTACATCGCGGCGTCAGCGTTGGCAACGAGCACTGCCGCCTCTTGTCCATCGTCAGGGTAGATGGCAATGCCGATGCTGGCCGACGTGGCCTGAAGCGCCTCCGGGCCCGGCTCGCCGATGGCCACCAACATCTTGGCGGCGATCAAGGCTGCATCGGCAGCGTGCGAGATCTCCGCCAGCAGCACCAGGAACTCGTCGCCACCGTGGCGGCTGACGGTGTCGGAGTCGCGAATCACCGACTCCAGCCGGCGGGCGACCAGGCGCAGCACTGCGTCGCCGACGGCGTGGCCCAGGGTGTCGTTGATCTGCTTGAAGCCGTCCAGGTCGACGAAGAGCAGCGCCGCTCGGGTGCCGCGCCTGCGGGACAAGGCGATCGCGCTTTGCAGGCGATCCAGCATCAAGGCACGATTGGGAGTGCCGGTGAGGCTGTCGCGCTGACTCGTCCTGGAGATTTCTTCCAGCTCGCCCAGGGCCGATTCGGCAACTTCCTCCGCATGCAGGGCAGAGAGAACGAGCGCCGCGTTCGCCTCGACGAGGCCCGTGGCGGCTTCGTCGACCGAAGGTCGTTCGGCCGCTGCAAGCGCCTGCCTCAGGCCAACGACCTGCTGATGCAGGGATTCGACCTGCCCACGAAGCAGGGCATCGGTCCGGGCGTCCAACGGCGGTCGCGGGCTGTCCGCGTCGGACAGGGCGCCCTGCGCCAACGGCGCGCCGGGCGCCGCTTCCAGAGGGCCGCTCGACGACGCGGCATCGTCTTCGGTGTGCATGGCCGATTCGATGATCCGCAGCAGCACTTCGGGGTTCACAGGCTTGACCACATGCTCGTCGAAGCCCGCCGCAATCGACCGCTGTCGATCGTTCGCGTTGCCGTACCCGGTGAGAGCGACCATCAAGGGCGGCCTGGCGGGTCGGCGTTCCCTGATCCGCGCTGCGACCCCGTAACCATCCAGACCGGGCAGCCCGACGTCGCACAGAACGACCTGCGGACTGAAGCGATCGAACAGATCCAGGCCCGCCTGGCCGTCGAGCGCAATCGTGACCTCGTGACCCGAAAGACGCAGCAGTTCGGCGAGTATTTCGCCGGCATCGACGTTGTCCTCGATCAACAGGATGCGGGCCGCCGTCGGCGTCGAAAGCCCGCCTGCAGGTGCAACCGCCGCGTCGACCCGATGCTCCAGGCGGGGCAGCGTGACGACGAATTCGCTGCCCTGGCCCCGACCACCGCTGAAGACCTCGACCGTGCCATCGTGCAGCTCGACCATGCGGCGCACGACCGTCAACCCGATACCCAGGCCGCCCTGGCTTCGATCCATGGCTCGTTCGTCTTGCGCACACAACTCGAAGACGTGGGGCAGCACGTCGGCCGAGATCCCCATCCCGTTGTCGATGACGCGCACGACGACGGATTCACCCTTGCGTTCGGCGCGCACGTTGATCGAGCCGCCGATCTGCGTGTACTTCGACGCGTTCTGCAACAGATTGGAGAAAACCTGGGACAGGCGCGCTGCATCGCCATTGACATGCAGCGGGGCGCCCGGAAGGTCCAGCGTCAGCGCCTGAGTTCGTGCATGCACGAGATCGTTGGTCGCTTCGACCGCCCGGTTGATGAACTCGGTGAGTTCCGTGGGACGCTGCTGCAGGGTCACTTTGCCCTGCGTCACGCGCGACACATCGAGCAGGTCATCGAGCAGGCGCGCCATCTGTTGGACCTGGCGTCGAATGAGGTCCAGGATCGGCCTCGGTACAGGTTGCCCGACGTCCAGTCGGGCCAGGACTTCCACCGCATTGCGGATGGGGCCCAGCGGGTTGCGCAACTCGTGCGCCAGCATGGCCAGGAACTCATGCTGGCGGTGGCTTGTGGCCTGGGCGGCCTCACGAAGTTCCTGAGCTTCGATCGTGGCCAGAATCAGATGTTCGTTGGCCTGGCGGAGCTCGCTGTTCTGCGTCTCGACCGCAGCGCTTCTGTCAGCCTCGGCGCGTTGCCCTTCCTCACGTACGAGAGCGCCGCCCGCCCAATCGCTCGCGACCTGTTCGCGCCCGCGCAGTGCCGTCTCGCTTTCGCGCAGCGCGTCTTCGCGACTGTCCAGGGCCGCCTCGCGCTTGTCATGAACCAGATCGAGCGGACCCTGCCGCGGCTCAGCAGGGCCGTGCTCATCCTTCGCCAGCGCCATGGCGCGCCCTAGCGAGGGGTGACCGACGCCATCAGCCGTGGATGGCCGGTCAGCAGCGGACTGATCTCGGGAAGGGTCTTGCCGATGACGATTCCGTCGTCGTCGATCTCGTACAGGCGCAAAGCGTGACTGTGGCTTCTGTTGCGCACCTTCACCACGGCGATCACGCGTCTGAGTTCGCTCTGCAGCTCGACATACCGTTGCACGATGATCGCGTCGGTCAGGAAAGCCGCACCGTAAGGGCTGAAGCGCAGATCGCCGTAGCGGTCTTCCAGCTCGGTGACCATCAGCACGGTGGCCCCCAGACCCGTCAGCACCGCCACCATGCGGTGCAGCGACTCGCGGAAGTCTTCCTGGAAGGCCGGCGCCAGCGCCAGTTCGAACCCGGAAAGCGAATCGATGACCACCCGCGTGGCGCCGGTGGACTTGATCATCTCCGTAAGGGCATAAAGCGTCTCATCGAGCGAGAGATCCAGCGCCCGCGTGTCGATGACACCGACGTCGCCGTCGTCCACCAGCTTCGTCAGGCGCGGATTGTGGGTCTGGCCGGGTCCGATCTCGAAAGCGGCAACGACACCCTTCTCGCCGTGCCGGACACCCTCCTCCAGGAAGGCCGTCGACAGCAGCGACTTGCCGGAACCGGAGGGGCCGGCGACGAGCAGCGAATAACCGGCGGGCAGGCCACCCCCCAGCATCTCGTCGAGTGCCGGCGTTCCCAAGGACAGCGCGGGTCGGTGTTCCGGCTTGGGAACATTCGCGTCCCGCTTGTGGGCACTCACCGGCAGCGTTCGTGGAAATACCTGAATGCCGTCGTCGGTGATACGAAAGGTGTGCAGCCCGGGAATGGTGGCCTGGCCGCGCATCTTCGCGACCTGGATCTTGCGCACCATCGAGTTGCGGGTGATGCTTTGCGCCATCACCAGAATGCCGTCGGCGATGGTGAACACCGGATGCGCCTCGCTGTCGTCGAGATAGTATTCGCCGATCAGGAAGGTCGTGGCCTGCCAGCTCGTCATGAGGATGCCGAGGTGCTGCACGAAGTTCTGCAGCGCGCCCGGCTGCCCCGTGGCACCCGCCACCTGGGTGACGGAACGAAAGGAATCTACGAACACGAAGGCAGGGTCGTAGCTCTCGACCTCTTGGACGATCCGCGCCAGGACACGATCGAAATCGCCGCTCAGCACTTCCTCGCCGAGGTTGATGAAGCGGATCGAGTCGTCCAGCTTGGCGCCATCGAAGAAGTTGTACTGCTGCTGGTAGCGCAGCATCTTCAGCGCGGGCTCGCCCAGCACGGTGAAAAAGAGCGCCTGACGCTCCGGGCTCGCCATCGCGAACATCATCTGGTGGGCCAGGGTCGTCTTGCCCGAGCCAGGCTCCCCGGCGATGATGTTGAAAGAGTACTCCGCCAGGCCGCCGCCAAGCAAAGGGTCCAGTCCGGGTACGCCGCTGGGCAGGCGCAGGATCGGGACCTTGTTATCGTTCATAGCGGCTTCTCCTCGGAAGTCAGGGCCATGGGCAGGTTTCCCCACGCCTTTTGCAGCAAGCGGTTGGTCAATGGCTCTCCGATCAAGGACACCAGGAGATTGACGAGGGCAAGAAGGAGAGCCTGCGCGGCGCCCCGCGCTTCGGCGGGGTCTCGCGACACCAGGTCTCGATGGACGTCGATCAGCAGCTCGGCTGTTGTTTTCAACTCGGCGCCGGGTCGCTCGAACGAGGCATTTGCCAGGTGAAGGCTGCGCACGTAGAGCGCACGCAAGGCCAGTTGGCCAATCAGCGGCTTGAGCTCTGCAAGCAGCAAGCCCAAGGCTCGAACCGTCTCGCCAGCGATGGATGTGGACCCGGCGCCTTCTGCGGCGCCCTCCCGCAGCGCGGCGTGTATCATCTCGCTACGTGTTGTGATAGCCTTCTCGCAGTATAGACAGGCAAGCGCGGGCCCGGGGCCGCACGCCTGTCCGAGAGCTGGGCATGCGCAGCCCTGGTGAAGGGCAGCGCGACTTCAGTGCCGGTGCAAGTGATGTGCGTCCGGCACGTGGGCGTGCGCATGGTGCAGCGGATCGCGGTCGTGCTCAGGGCTGTGCGTGTCGATGGGCATGGGCATGGGCTCATGTCGGTGATCGTGGTGCCGATCGTCATGCCGATGGGCATGCTCGCGCTTCAGGGCCCCAGGCTCGTGCGCATCACCATGCGACTCGACCAGGTGCAGCACGATGCCTGTCAACACCTTCGCCTCAAAGGTGCGCGCGTGGCCCAAGGGGTTTGAGCCCGAACAACTGGAGGCATTGATCGTGGAGATCAGCGCAGCCTTTGCTGTGCCTCGAACCAGCGGTTGTCCGGCGCTGGCTGCGTGGCTGATAAGATGCTGCACGAAGTACCATCAGGTACCGACGGCGCGAGATGATTGCGTCGCCTCGCCATAGTCGCCGAAGACTATGTTCGGCGTGAGGCTGGCCTCGAAAGAAAGTCTTGACAGCCCGATGCTAATTTTAGTGGCCAAACATGAACCTTAGCCCATTCATCATCAACAATCTCGATGCGATCGTCGACGAATGGGAGGTGTTCGCGAAGACGCTTTTGCCCGTCGCCGAAACCATGTCCAGTCTGGCACTCCGCGACCACTGCCGGGATATCCTCCTTGCAGCAGCCTCCGACATGCAAACACGCGAAACGGAAAGTCAGCGTGCAGCCAAGTCGCAAGGCCATGCACCGCAAGGCGCAGAGACCGACACTGCCGCTACCGCGCACGGCGCGCTACGGCATCTCTCGGGCTTTGACCTCGTGCAGCTGTTCGCCGAGTTTCGTGCCCTGCGCGCCAGTGTGCTGGCGCTCTGGAGTCGCAGGCGATCAGCCGGCCTGGTGCCGGAAGACGTCACGGGCAGCTCAGAGTTCGAACAAATCTCACGGTTCAATGAATCGA
>JBBQOR010000053.1:0-8679 GCA_038331055.1 Burkholderiales bacterium | reverse complement strand
GGGTGACCCGGCACCCGTCGCGCAGCCGGGATCGCTGGGCGGCGCCCTGCACGCGGCCTCCCGCGCGCTGGCGACCGTCGACCCGCAAGCCAGCGCGAACGCGCTTGCCGCAGCCATCGAGACCCAGCGCAGCCGGCTGCTGGCCGCCACTGCGTCCAACGGCGAGCGGCAGTCGGTGGAATTGCTGTGCATGCTGTTCCAGTCGCTGCTGCTCGACCGCCGTCTGCCCGAGGGCGTGCCCAACGCACTGGCGCCGATGCTGACGCCGGCGCTTCGCGTCGGGCTTGGCGACCGCTCCGCGCTGGACGACTACACCCACCCTCTGTGGCGCTACATCGACCGGTTGGCATTCCTGGCCGATGTCAGCGTGGCCGACCGCGCCGAGCGTGCCGGCTTGCTGAAGTTCGCCGAAGGCGTTACCCAGCAACTGGTGCGCGAGGCCCATCCCAGCTCCGAGCAGATGCGTTGGGCCGTGCAGCGCCTGGCCGCCTGGGAAGAGAAAAGGCTGGCGCGCCATCGCGCCGAGTGCGCCGGCGAGCTGGCCTCGCTGGAGGCCCTGGAGCGGCGCGTGCTTGGCGAGATCGCTGCGGCGTCGACGATGTCCGGCGCGCTGGACGTCGGGCATCTGGACACCGTGCCAGCCGTGCTGCTGGAGTAGCTGCCCGACACGCCGGGCGCCGGCGTCGACCCCGGCGGTTGGGTGGCTCAGCGCGGGCCGGGTGATTGGCTCAACATCTTCATCCAGGGCCGCCGCACGCGCGTGCTACTGATCTGGCAGAGCCCGGAGGGAGAAATCTCTCTCTTCGCCGACGTCTCCTCGCCCGCGAGTTGGGCCGTGCGCCGGCGTGCGCTGGTTCAACTGCGCGCCGAGCGGCTGCTCACGCTGCTGCGGCCGCCCTCACTGGCCACCGAAGCCGCACTCAAGCTGCAGCGCCGCTTCGAAGAAGCGCGGCCGGCAACCTCGACGGCGTCCCGCAACTGAGCCGCCGCAGGGTGCTCAGCCCGGCCCGAGCCCGAGGGCCGCTTCGATTTCGGCTGCCACCCGCCCGGGCTGCTCGTGCACGATCCAGTGCGAGGCCTCAGGGACGCGAACCAGCCGCAGGCTGGGCACCCAGCGCTCGATCCCGTCGAGCAGTGCCGGCAGCAGGGCCTGGTCCTGCTCGCCCCACAGCACCGTCGTCGGCACGCGCGAAGTCACCATCTCGTCGGGCAACCGAAGACTATGGATGATGTCGTCGTCGCCCAGCGGAGGGCGCAGCGGCGATGCGGCGTACCACCGCGCCGGGGCGGCCAGCCCGTGGCCCCAGGCCTCGCGCAGGCGCTCGCGCACCGCATCGTCGAGCCAGGCCGCGCCGCCGATGCCGGTGAAGAAGGGCCACAGGCGGCGGTAGTCGTCTGCCGCCAGCAGCGCCCCGGCATCCGGACGCGCGAGGAAGTTCATGTACTTGCTGGCCCGCTGTTGCGCCGGGTTATCGCGAAGTTCGCGCAGGAAGGTCGCTGGATGCGGTGAGTTGATGATCAGAAGCCGACGCATCAGCTCGGGCCGCTGCGCCGCCAGGTTCCACGCCACGGCGCCGCCCCAGTCGTGCGCCACGAGCAGATCCAGCGGCCCGCCCCACCGTGCCACCAGCGCCTCGAGGTCAGCCATCAGGTGGCGCACGCGGTAGTCCGCCACCGCGGCCGGCGCGCTGGAGCGCTCGTAGCCGCGCTGGTTGGGCGCCAGACAGTGCACCCGCGGCGCCAGGCGCCGCATCACCTCGTCCCAGATGAAAGCGGCCTCAGGAAACCCGTGCAGCAGCATCACCCGAGGGGCCGGCGGCGCTGCGTCGTCCACCGTGCGGCACGACAGCGTGATGCCGTGCGCCAGCGGCTGCAAGAAGGTACGGATCACGGCGCCGGCTGCACCACGGGCGCGGCATGGGCCCAGCCGTGCAGCGTCTCGGCCACCTCGGCCAGCCCCTGGCGTGACAACGCGGAGAACAGCGTGACACTGATGTCCGAGGCTTCGCCGGCCAACTCGGCCAACAGCGGCTGCACCGCCTTTAACGCAGCCTGTGCGTCGCGCCGGTTCAACTTGTCGGCCTTGGTCAGCAGCACCAGCAGCCGCACCTGCCCGCCCACCACGCGCGGCGCCAGCAGCGCCAGCAGCCGCTGGTCAAGTTCGGTCAGGCCCTGGCGCGAATCCACCAGCAGCACCACGCCGGTCAGGCTGCGCCGCCACTGCAGATAGTCGGCCATCACTGCCTGCCAGCGCAGCTTGGCGGCCCTTTCGACGGCGGCATAACCGTAGCCGGGCAGGTCGGCGAAGTAGGCGTCGGGCGCGTCCTTCGGGCCTAACGCGAACAGGTTGATGTGCTGCGTGCGGCCCGGTGTGCGCGAGGCAAAGGCGAGCCGGCGCTGCTGCGCCAGCGTATTGATGGCGGTCGACTTGCCGGCATTGCTGCGGCCGACGAAAGCGATCTCGGGCAGTTCGGTAATGGGCACTTCCTCGACCCGGCTGGCGGTGATGAGAAAGCGCGCCCCGTGGGTCCAGGCCAGTGCGCGGCGGGCTTCGGGAGAAGCGGCGACGGTGGCGTCAAGCGTCGATGTCATGTCCCATTGTAAGATTCGAGGGTTTTTCCTCAGGGCCCACCTCCGGCGGCTCCCTTTTCCAAGGTTCTCCAAGGTTCTCCAAGGCTTTCGCATGATGTCCCCGTTCCGATCTCTCCTGGCTGCCGTCTTCGCCGTGACTTCCGCAGCCGGAGTGCATGCCGCCGGCGCCGCTGCGCCGACGTTCAAACCGGACCTGGCGCGCGGCCAGACCGTGGCCGCCACCTGCATGGCCTGCCACAGCGCCGACGGCTCGCGCGGTGCGCCGGCCAATCCGATCCTGCAGGGCCAGCACCCCGAATACCTGACGAAACAGCTAATGGAGTTCAAGGCCGGCAAACGCAAGAACGCGATCATGCAGGGCTTCGCCGCCACGCTGTCTGACGACGACATGAAGCATGTTGCCGCCTTCTACGCCAGCAAGGCGGCCCCGCCGGGCTTTGCGAAGGACAAGGACAAGGTCGCGCTGGGTGAGCGGATCTGGCGCGGCGGCATCATCGACCGCAAGGTGCCCGCCTGTGCCGGGTGCCACAGCCCGAACGGCGCCGACATCCCGTCGGTCTATCCGCGCATGGGCGGCCAGCATGCCGAATACACCGAAGCCCAGCTGCTGACCTTCCGCTCCGGCGAACGCGCCAACAACGCCGCGATGAGTGCCATCGCCGGTCGGCTCAACGACCGCGAGATCAAGGCCGTCGCCGACTACACCGCCGGGCTGCGCTGAGCCCGGCCAGGCCGGCGTCGGTCCGGCGTCGGTCCGGCGTCAG
The DNA here is from genome assembly GCA_038331055.1 of Burkholderiales bacterium. GTDB lineage: Bacteria > Pseudomonadota > Gammaproteobacteria > Burkholderiales > Burkholderiaceae_C > Rubrivivax. The sequence goes on along the minus strand of JBBQOR010000053.1, from coordinate 5,323 downwards.
GCCGGCGTCAGGCCGGCTCGAGGTAGCTCTCGAACAGGCCGACGTGAACCAGAGCGGCATCGGCCGACTCAGGCCACAGGTGATCACTGCGGAACTGCACGTCGTAGGTCGGCTCGTCGGCCGCCTGAACACCATGCGCATGCGCATCGGGATAGGGGTAGGCCGGCGAGATGGCGACCACCAGCCCCGTCTTGCCGCGAATGTAGCCGGGCATGCGCACGTGGCCGGCCACATAGTCCTCACGCACTCGAACACGGTCGCCCACGGCATGGCTGCGCCGTGCGGCGATGTTGCTGCGGCCCTGCGCGCTCGGCGCGGCCAGGGGAAAACGGCCCTGGGCACAGCGCTCCAGCGCGTCCTGGCTCAGCACGCCCTTCTCCACGAGCAAGGTCGCCAGGCTGGTCAGCGTGCGCTCGTAGTAGCTGGCTGAGAGATAGTGCCGCGCATCCATGCGCTCGATGGCATGGCGGTACTCGTCCATGTTGAAGATGCCCAGGCGCACCGCGTGGCTGTAGAGCGAATTCACGCGCACTTCCCACGTCGCGTGGAAGGCCGGGGCGTTGGGGCGGTGGCGCACCGGGCCGAAGCCCTGCTTGCCGCCGAGGTCGTGCATGCCGTCCATGTGGGGCTCCGATCTACAGCCGATCTACAGGCGAGCAACGCCGATCATGGCGTCCTGCGTGACCATCGCCGCGAGTTGCTCTTCGCTCCAGCTTGCCGTGTGCCCGGGCCGCTCGGGCAGCACCATGTAGCGCGTGTCGGCAGTGGTGTCCCACACACGCAGTTCCACCTCGGCCGGCAGGTCCAGGCCCATCTCGCGCAGCACAGTGCGCGACTCGCGCACGATGCGAGCGCGGAAGTCGAGTTCCTTGTACCAGTCGGGCGGCAGGCCGATCACCCGGATGGCGCTGCAGGAACACAGCGTGCAGCAGATGACGTTGTGCACCGCCGATGTGTTCTCGAGCACCACCAGATGGCGGTGGTGCGGCGGCATGCCGATGCCCAACTCGGCCACCGCCTGGATACCGTTGTCCATCAGGCGCGCCTTGAAGGCCGCATCGGTCCAGGCCTTGGCCACGACACGGCCGCCGTTGATCGGCAGCCACTGGTGCAGCGCCGCGTGGCCGAGCTCTTCCACGGCGTCGCTGGCCTTCAGGCCCTGCTCGTCCATCAGCGCCTGCACGGCGTCGACGCGACGCTCGACGGGTGCGATCACCTGCAGGCTGGTATCGAGGTCGGACATGGGCGGCTCCCCGCGGCATGACGCGCCGCCTGCCGATGACGCTATCACGCGGGTGACGCAGACGACGCGGACGACGCAGCGGGACAATGCACACGGCGCGCCCTGTAATCGCGTCGCGGCGGCAGCGACTGACCGTACAAGCCTCGAGGAAAACGTCATGCAGATGCTGAAAGACCGCGGTTTCATCCACCCCGTGGCGTCGGAGATCACACCGCGCGCCGTCTACGACGAGCGGCGGCGCCTGCTCGGCGGTGCGGCCGCCGGTGCGCTGCTGGCCGGCTGGGGGCTGGGCGCGGAAGCCGCCTCGCAGGTGGCCGCCCCGGGCAAGCTGGCCCGGCTGCTCGGCGCGAGCAGCAAGGTCGCTGGTGCGCTGACGATGGACAAGCCCACGCCTTACCAGGACGTGACCACCTACAACAACTTCTACGAGTTCGGCACCGACAAGGCCGACCCGGCCCGCCAGAGCCAGAAGCTGAAGACGCGCCCGTGGACCGTGGTGATCGAGGGCGAGGTGAAGAAGCCGATGACGCTGGACCTGGATGCGCTGCTCAAGCTGGCGCCGATGGAAGAGCGCATCTACCGCCTGCGTTGCGTCGAGGGCTGGTCAATGGTGGTGCCCTGGGTGGGCTACTCGCTGGCCGATCTGATCCGCCGTGTCGAGCCCACCGGAAATGCCCGCTTCGTGCAGTTCGTGACGCTGGCCGATCGCGCGCAGATGCCCGGGCTGTCTTCGTCGGTGCTCGACTGGCCCTATGTCGAGGGGCTGCGCATGGACGAGGCGATGCATCCGCTGTCGATGCTCGCCTTCGGCCTGTACGGCGAGGTGATGCCCAACCAGAACGGCGCGCCGCTGCGGCTGGTGGTGCCGTGGAAGTACGGCTTCAAGTCCGGCAAGTCGATCGTACGCATCCGCTTTCTCGACAAGCAGCCGAAGACCAGTTGGGAGCAGTCGGCGCCCGAGGAATACGGCTTCTACTCCAACGTCAACCCGACCGTCGACCACCCGCGCTGGAGCCAGGCCACCGAGCGCCGCATCGGCGAGGACGGGCTGTTCGTGCGCAAACGCCCGACGTTGATGTTCAACGGGTACGAGCCACAGGTGGGCCAGATGTACGCCGGCATGGACTTGCGCAAGCTCTTCTGAGCATCCTCTGACCGCCACCACCGTGAACCCCAACCGCTGGCTGGCGCACCGTCTGGCCAAGCCGCTGCTGTTCTTGCTCGCGCTGGCGCCTTTTGCATGGCTGCTGGCCGGCGCCATCGGCAACACGCTGGGCGCCAATCCGGCCGAGGCGCTGATCCGCGGCAGCGGCGACTGGACGCTGCGTTTTCTGTGTCTGACGCTGGCGGTGACGCCGCTGCGTCAGATCACCGGCTGGTCGGCGCTGGCGCGGCTGCGCCGCATGCTGGGGCTGTTCACCTTCTTCTACGGCGTCACCCACTTCCTGTGTTTCGCCTGGCTGGACATGGGGCTGGACCCGGCGGCCATCGTGCGCGACATCATCAAGCGTCCCTTCATCCTGGTCGGCAGCGCCGCGCTGCTGCTGATGCTGCCGCTGGCCGCGACCTCGTTCAACCGCGCGATCCGGGCGCTGGGCGCCAGGCGCTGGCAGGCGCTGCATCGTGCGGTCTATGCCATTGCACTGCTGGGGTTGCTGCATTTCTTCTGGATGCGCGCCGGCAAGAACGATTTCGCCGAGGTCGCGATCTACGCCGCCATCATCGCCGTGCTGCTGGGCTGGCGGCTGCGGCGCTGGCTGCGGCCGGCCGGCCGCGGGGCGCTGGCCTGATCTTGGTGTAACTTCCGCCCTCGGGCGACACTGGGCCGCACCCAACCCGCACCCGCAATCACCGACGGAGACAAGCCATGACCGCACGCCTTCCGAACCCGAACCTGAACCCGAACCTGAACCCCAGAGCCTCGACGACGCGCCTTTGGCGCATGCTGCCTGTCGCCGCCTTGGCCCTGGCCAGCACGCTCGCCACAGCGCAGATCAAGGTCGGCGTCACGCTGTCCACCACCGGGCCCGCGGCCTCGCTGGGCATCCCGGAGCGCAACGCGGTGGCGCTGATGCCGCGCACCATTGCCGGCGTGAGCATCGAGTACATCGTGCTCGACGACGCCAGCGACCCGGTGAAGGCGGTGCAGAACACGCGCAAGCTGATCAGCGATGACAAGGTCGACGTGGTGCTCGGCTCATCCACCACGCCGAACAGCCTGGCGATGCTCGACGTGGTGGCCGAGAACAAGACGCCGCAGATCTCGATCGCCTCGTCGCTGCGCATCGTCGACCCGGTGGACGCCAAGCGCATGTGGGTCTTCAAGACGCCGCAGAACGACGCCCACATGATGACGGCGCTGTCGCAGCACATGGGCGACCAGGGCTTCAGGAAGATCGGCATCATCGGCTTCAACGACGCCTATGGTGAAGGCGTGATCACCGAACTCGGCAAGCTCGCTTCGATCCGCCGTCTGGACGTGACGGTGGTCGAGCGCTACGCGCGCACCGACACCAGCGTCACCGGGCAGGTGCTCAAGGTGCTCGCCGCCAACCCCGACGCGGTACTGATCGCCGCCTCGGGCACGCCGGCGGTGCTGCCGGCGCGCACGCTGAAGGAGCGCGGCTACAAGGGTCAGATCTACTTCACCGACGGCGTGGTCAACAACGACTTCCTGCGCGTCGGCGGCAAGGATCTGGAGGGCGCCTTCCTGCCCGCCGGCCCTGTGGTGGTGGCCAAGGAACTGGCCGACAGCAATCCGATCAAGAAGGTGGCGCTGGGCTTCACCAAGATGTACGAAGACGCCAACGGCGCAGGCTCGATGAACTCTTTTGCCGCCCACGGCTGGAACGCCTGGCTGATGCTCGAGCGCGCGATCCCTGTGGCACTCAAGACCGGCGCCAAACCCGGCACCGAGGCCTTCCGCGCCGCTCTGCGCGATGGGCTGGAAGGCATCCGCGAACTCGTCACCACGCACGGCGTGATGAACATGAGCAAGACCGACCACATGGGCTTCGACCAGCGGGCGCGGGTGATGGTGCAGATCAAGAACGGCACCTGGACGCTGGCCAAGTAAACCCGCCACTTCTGCAGTCGCGGCGGCGCCCGTGTTCGGCATGGACGCGTCGATTGCCGCCATCCTGACGCTGGACGGCATCACCACCGGCGCGGTCTACGCGCTGCTGGCGATCTCGCTCGTGCTGGTGTTCACCGTCACGCGCGTGATCTACATCCCGGCCGGCGAGTTCGTCGCCTTCGGCGCGCTGACGATGGCCGCGCTGCAGGCCGGCCGCGCGCCGCCGACCGCCCTCTTCACGCTCGGCCTGGGGGTGATGGTGTTCGCGCTCGACGCGCTGGCCGCCGTGCGCGCCGGCTCGGCCCGCGGGCTGCTGCGCAGCGCCGGCTGGAATCTGGTTTTTCCACTGGCGGTATGGTGGCTGGCAAGCCTGCCCGCGCTGCAGCAGGCCGGGCAACTGGTGCAGGTGGCGCTCACGCTGGCCGTGCTGGTGCCCGCCGGGCCGATGCTCTACCGGCTGTGCTTCGCGCCCGTGCAACAGGCCAGCGTGCTGACGCTGCTGATCGTCTCGGTGGCACTGCACTTCGCGCTGCTGGGCGTCGGCCTGGTGATGTTCGGCGCCGAGGGCTCACGCACGCTGCCGCTGACCGACGCCCGCTGGGCCATCGGCGCGGTGCAGTTGTCCGGGCAGAACCTGGCCGTGGTGCTCACCTCGCTGGCGGCGATGGGCGCGCTGGCGGCCTTCTTCGGCCGCACGCTCACGGGCAAGGCGCTGCGCGCCACCGCCGTCAACCGCATCGGCGCGCAACTCGTGGGTATCGGCCCGGCACGCGCCGGCCGCCTGGCCTTCGCGATGGCCGGCGTGCTGTCGGTGTTCTCCGGCGTGCTGATCGGGCCCATCACCACCATCTACTACGAGAGCGGCTTCCTGATCGGCCTGAAGGGCTTCGTCGGCGCCATCATCGGCGGCCTGGCCGGGTACCCTTTGGCGGTGGCGGGGGCCTTGCTGGTCGGGCTGATCGAGGCCTTCTCGTCCTTCTGGGCCAGCGCCTACAAGGAAGTCA
>JBBQOR010000052.1:0-8688 GCA_038331055.1 Burkholderiales bacterium | reverse complement strand
CTTCGTCCACGGTCTGGCGGATCGACCGCCGCAAAGCGCCTTGCCAGGCGCGCACCATCTCGGCCAAGGCGTCGCGCACGGGACCCGGGCGGTCGTCGAACTCGACCGCGCCGCTGATGTAGATGCAGCCAGCCTCCAGTTCGACAGACACACGCAGCACCCAGCGCTCGAACAGCGCACGCAGACGAGTCAGGCCGCGCGCCTCGGCGACGGCGGGATAGAACACCTCTTCCTCGAAGCGCGCGTGGTAGCCGCGGATGACGGCAATCTGCAGCTCCTCGCGGGAACCGAAGTGGGCGAAGACGCCGGACTTGCTCATCCCGGTCACCTCGGCCAGGGCGCCGATGGACAAGCCCTCCAGCCCCATGTGCGACGCCAGGCCCAGCGCCGCGTCAAGGATCGCGACGCGGGTCTGCTGGCCTTTTTGCAGGGACTTCGATGCGGCAGCGGGGTTGGTCATGGATCAATGGAACGAAACGAACGTTCGTGCTATTCTGACCGCAGCCAACCATCCCCAGCACAAGCCACCGGGGCGTCTAGATGCCAGCCCCTAGGGCATTGGTCACAGCAGCACCTGGTGGGCCGGCAGCAGTCCGATGCCGCCCATGCGGATCAAGCGTCGGCGGCGCCGCCAGATGATCAGCGCGATGCCAGCGAGCTTCAGCGCCCATGCCGAAGGCTCGGGTACCGGCATCGCAACGATCCGACCCGCGCCGCCGCCGGCGAGGTGGCGGCAGCCACGGAGCGCCCGGGCCAGCTGCCCCATGCGCCGATCGACGCGCTGCCGGTGCGCAGCGAGCCGCCGTTGCCGACGGTGATTCTGGCGGTGGTCGTCGCCGAGGAAAGGGTCATTGGCTGTGCATTGCCGGCCACGAGACCCAGCGGCGATCGCAGCTCTGACCCCGCGCCGTCGATCGGCAGCGCGGCCTGACTGCCGGCGCCGAAGCCGAGCAGCGTGCCGCACCAGGATCCGGCAGCCGTGCAGGCCGCGGCGTTGCCGCCGGGCACCCCGCCAGGCACCGTCACGACCGGGCCGACGATGTCGAAGGTCTGCGCCCCTGCGGGGCTACCCGTGCGCGACCCCAGGAGCGCCAAGGCCAGCGCCGCCGCACTTGCGACAGCCCGTTGGGCAGGTCGCCGGCCCGCGAGCGGCATCAATCGCGCCTTCAATCGCGCCAAGCAGCCCGCTACGATCGCAGCATGAAGATCACCATCGTCGGCATCGGCGCAGTCGGCGGCCTGCTGGCCGCACGGCTGCAGGAAGCCGGACATGAGGTGGCATCGCTGGCGCGCGGCGAAACGCTGCGGGCGCTGCAACGAGACGGGCTGCGGCTGCAGCGCGGTGAACGTCTGACCGTGCACCGCATGCCGGCGGCCGACCACGCCGAGGCGCTGCCGCCTGCCGAGTTGGTGGTGCTGGCACTCAAGGGCCCGGCGCTGGCCGATTCGGCCGCCGCACTGGCCCCGCTGTGGGCCCACGGCGCCACGGTGTTGACGGCGATGAACGGCGTGCCCTGGTGGTTCCTCTCGCCCGGCATGGCCACGCTCTCGATGCCGCTGCCCTCGGTCGACCCGCGCGGCGAGATCGAGCGCGCGCTGCCGCTGGCGCAGTTGCTCGCGGGTGTGGTGCACCTGAGTTGCAGTTGCCCGGCGCCGGGCGTGGTGCGGCAGGGTTTCGGCGAACGCCTGATCCTGGGCGAGCCCGCCGGCGGCGACAGCCCGCGAACGCATGAAGTGGCCGCGGCCTTCGCCAGCGCCGGCTTCGAGGCCGAGCCCAGCAGCGACATCCGGCGTGACATCTGGTTCAAGCTGTGGGGCAACATGACCATGAACCCGGTGTCGGTGCTGACCGGCGCCACCACAGACCGCGTGCTCGACGAGCCGCTGGTGGTGGCCTTCATGGCGCGCGCGATGATCGAGGCGGCGGCCATCGGTGCGCGCATCGGCTGCCCGATCGAGCAAGGCGCCGAGCAGCGCATCCTGCTCGCGCGCAAGCTGGGTGCTTTCCGCACGTCGATGCTGCAGGACGCCGACGCCGGGCGCCAGATCGAACTCGATGCGCTGGTGGCCGTGGTGCGCGAGATCGGCGCGGCCGTCGCGGTGCCGACGCCGGAGATCGACACGCTGTTCGGTCTGACCCGGCTGATGGCGCGCGGACGCGGTCTCTACACCTGAATCGGCCTGGGTCAACCTGGGGCCGCTCGGCGGCGCATAGCAGGATGTCACGAAGGATGCGTTAAATTCCAAGGTGCTCGAACGGAGGTCGATCGCCCTTGGACGTGCTGCAGCTAGACGTGTCGGGCCGTCCCCAGGCCTGGATCAGCGCGCGGGAAGCCGCGGTGCTGTACGCCAGCGACGGCGTGGCGTGGACGCTCGGGCACACCGTGCACGTGCTGCGCGGCGGCATCCAGCGCGCCACCGGCCTGCAGTCACGCATCGACGTGCACCCGATCATCGCGGTGCGCGGCTCGGTGCCGACGCGGGCCTGGCGGCAGACACCCACGTTGAGCAACCCCAAGATTTTCGTGCGCGACCGTCACGTCTGCGCTTACTGCGGCGGGCGCTTCCACTTCGACGAGTTGACGCGTGAGCACATCACGCCGGTGTCGCGCGGCGGCCAGGACACGTGGATGAACTGCATCACCGCATGCAAGGCCTGCAACGGCCGCAAGGGCAGCCGGCTGCCCGAGGAGGCGCACATGAGCCTGCTTTACCTGCCCTACGTGCCCAGCCTGCACGAAGACATGATCCTGCGTGGCCGTCGCATCCTGAGCGACCAGATGGAGTTCCTGCTCGCCTCGGTGCCGCGCAGCTCTCGGCTGCACGGCTGAAACGACGTCGGCTCTATCCGCCGGTCGAAACGCTTCTTTACCGCAGCTTTGCCGCCCGGCCGCGAACGCGGAAGCGCTGCGCCTCCAAGATGCCAGGCGGCAATGTCAACGCATCTGCCCGCGCGCCCGTTCAACGCAGCAACCCACCGCAACCCATCTCGGAGCCGATCCATGAAGCGCACCCTCCTTGCCCTGTCGCTGGCCGCACTGCTGGCCGCTTGCAGCACCACCAGCCCCGACGTCGTCCAGCGCGGTGACGCGCAGCGCATGTCCAGCGTGCTCGACGGCGTGATTCTGTCGCTGCGCCCGGTCACGGTGGAAGGCTCGCAGTCGGGCATCGGCGGCACCGCCGGCGGCGTGGTGGGTGCCATTGCCGGCGCCTCGGCCGGCAACCGCGGCAGCCGCGAGGCCTCGGCCGTGGGCGTGCTTGGCGCCGTGGCCGGCGCGGTGGTCGGCAATGCGGTCGAGCGCATGACCACGCGCGAAGAGGCGGTCGAGATCCTGGTCCAGCTCAAGGGCGGCGAGCGCCGCGCCATCGTGCAGGCCAAGGCGGGCGAGAACCTGGCGGCGGGCGACTCGGTGATCCTCGTCACCACCGGCGGCAAGGTCCGGGTGACCAGGGCCCCGGTCGCAGGCCAGACGCAGCCGATGGCGGCGCAGCCGCCGCGCAGCTGAGGCTTCGGGGCCGAAGCGGCGCGCGCCGCAGACAGCGCATATCGCAGGCCGGACAGCAGCCCTCGGGGATCAGCCCGCGGTGCGCGCGGTTCAAGCACCTAGACTGCGAGATCGTTTCGCAGATTCACGGGGGCAGACTTGAAGATCCGCATGGCCAGGAACTCGCTGTTCGCGGTGCTGCTGCGCTCGCCGTGGTGGATCAGCGCGGCGATCGCTGCGGCGATGGTGGCAGCCGCGATGTCCTTGCTGCCGGCGGACTACCGCATCGTCGGCGCGCTGTCGGCCTTGCCGTTGTGCGTGATTGCCGTGCTGGCGGCGCGGCGGCAATGGCATCTGCCCAGCGCCACGCAGGTGGCGCAGACGGCGCAGGCCGCCGCCGCAATGGGCTGGCCTGCCTTTGCGCAACAGCTCGAAGGCATCTTCAAGCGTGACGGCTGGACGGTCATCGGCGGCGGTGCCGAGCCGGTGGACTTCGAGCTCGAACGTCAGGGTGCGCGGATGCTGGTGCACGCCCGGCGCTGGAAGTCAGCCCGCCAGGGCCTGGAGGGCCTGCGCGCGCTGCAGTCGGCACGCGAAAGCCGAGGCGCCGATGCGTTGTGCATCTGCCTGGGCGAACTGTCCGAGACAGCGCGGCCCTTTGCCATCAAGCACCGCATCGGCGTGTGGCAGGCGGCCGAACTGGCGCAGGCGCTGAAGGGGCGGATGCCGGCCATGCGGGTGACCGAGTGAGGGGTCGACAACGGCCGGCTTAGCCCCTACGCCGCCGCAGCCCTTGGTCGAAATGACTCGCGCCGGCGGGCCTGAATGGCTATCGTTCGGCCGCGCCCGGACCAACAGCCCCCACAGAAGTCTGTGGCCCCGCGCGCCCGCCGCACCGAGGAGACGAACCCATGGACCACGAGTCCGCCTACGCGCTGAAGCCCTGGACCGCGCAATACGGCCAGACGATTGCAGCGTCCCTGCCCACGCCAGCCCACACCAGCCTCGTCGCCATGGCGCGCGATGCGGCGCGGCGCTTCGGCCAGCAGATCGCCTTCACCACCGTGATGCCCAACGGCATGAACGGCTCGCTCAGCTATGCCCAGGTCGACGAGATGAGCGATGCCTTCGCGGTTTATCTGCGTCAGGTGCTGGGCCTGCGGATGGGCGACCGCGTGGCGCTGCAGATGCCCAACTGCCTGTCCTACCCGGTGGCGCTGCTGGGCGTGCTGAAGGCCGGCTGCGTGGCCGTGAACACCAACCCGCTGTACACGCCCACCGAGATGGCGCACCAGTTCAAGGACAGCGGCGCGGTGGCTGTGGTCATCGTCGACCTGTTCGCCGACAAGCTGGAGCAGGCGCTGGCGCAGACCGACATCAAGCACGTCATCGTGACGCGCGTGCCCGAGTTCTTTCCCGCCCTGGTGGGCGGCATCGTGCAGGCGGTGATGAACTACTGGAGCCGCGCCATCCCCGGCCATGGCATGCCGGCAACGACGCTGCCGCAGGCACTGGCGCAAGGCCGCGCCGCCAGCGGCGACGTGCAGGCCTATGCGCGTGCGCTGGACCACCACAGCCTGGCGCTGCTGCAGTACACCGGCGGCACGACCGGCGTGGCCAAGGGCGCCATGCTCACGCACGGCAACCTGCTGTGGAACGTGGCGCAGATGCGCGCCATGTGCAACAGCCACATCGACGATGGCAAGGAGGTCGTGCTCACCGCGCTGCCGCTGTATCACATCTTCGCCTTCACGGTGAATTTCCTCTGTATGTTCGCCGCGGGCGCACGCAACATCCTGGTGCCCAGCCCGCGGCCGGTGCAGAACCTGCAGCGCGCGCTCGAGAACTACCCCGTGACCTGGATCACCGGCGTGAACACGCTGTACAACGCGCTGCTCGGCGAAGAGTGGTTCAGCGCCTTCCCGCCGCGTCAGATCAAGGCCGCCGGGGGTGGCGGCGCGGCAATGCACCACGCCGTGGTGCAGCGCTTCGAGCAGGTGGTGAACGCGCCGCTGGTCGAGGGCTACGGCCTGACCGAGAGCAGCCCGGTGGTGTGCTTCCAGCCGCTGTCGCTGCCGCGCACGAAGGACAGCATCGGCATTCCGGCACCGATGACCGAAGTCAAGCTGCTCGACGACGCCGGCCACGAGGTGCCGCTGGGTCAGCCGGGCGAACTGGTGCTGCGCGGGCCGCAGGTGATGCAGGGTTACTGGCAGCGCCCCGAGGCCAGCGCCGAGGTGCTCAAGGACGGCTGGCTGTACACCGGAGACGTGGCGGTGATGGACGAGCGCGGCACCTTCCGCATCGTCGACCGCAAGAAGGACATGATCCTGGTCAGCGGCTTCAACGTCTACCCCAACGAGATCGAGGACGCACTCACGCGCCACGTCCACGTGATGGAGGCCGCCGTCATCGGCGTGCCCGACGCCAAGAGCGGCGAAGCGGTGCGCGCCTATGTCGTCAAGCGCGACGATTCGGTCAGCGCCGAAGCGCTGATGGCGCATTGCCGCACGCTGCTCACCGGCTACAAGATGCCCTCGCGCATCGAGTTCCGCGACGAACTGCCCAAGACCCCGGTCGGCAAGATCCTGCGCCGCGAACTGCGCGCGCAGGTGCTGTCCAGCGACCTCCAGCGCAAGGCCTGACACGATGCTCTCCGACACCGAAACCAAGCTGCTGGGTGTGATGATGATGGTCATCATGCTCGGCATGGGCGCCAGCCTGACCTTCAAGGACTTCGCCATTGCGCTGCGCAAGCCGCAGGGCATCGTGATCGGCTTGCTGTGCCAGTACGGGATCATGCCGTTGCTGGCGTTCCTGATCGCCAGGTCGCTGGCGCTGCCGCCAGCCTATGCCGTGGGCCTGATCCTCATGGGCTGCATGCCCGGCGGCACCACCAGCAACATCTTCACCTACTTCAGCAAGGGCACGCTGAGCCTGTCGATCCTGATGACCATCAGCAGCACGCTGGTGGCCATCGTGATGGTGCCGCTGACGCTGGCCTTCTACAGCAGCGGCATCGAGGGCCAGTGGCAGATCCCGCGCGAGAACGTGATCCAGGTGCTGGTCGTGCTGCTGGTGCCGACGGTGATCGGCATCGCGCTGCGCAAGTGGAGCGCCAACGCCGGCGCGGTGATCGAGATGATCGGCGGCCTGCTGGGCGTGTTCGTGATCCTGTTCCTGATCGGCTCGTGGGTGCCGCGCAACTGGCAGCTGCTGCTCGACACGGGATTCCCGGTCTATGCCGGCTCCATCGGCCTCGGGCTGGCGGGCTTCACGCTGGGCTATGGACTGTCGCGGCTGCTGCGCCTTGACGCGCGCCGCGCGCGCACGATCGCTCTGGAGACGGGCATCCAGAACGGCCCGCTGGCCGTGCTCATCGTGGTGCTCAGCTTCGCCGGCACGCAGCAACAAGAAGTGCTGCTGATCCCGGTGCTGTACTCGCTGTTCATCGTGGTCACTTCGAGCGCGGTGACGGTCTGGTTCAGACGCATCACGACGCGAGAAGAGCGGGCGCGCGACGCCGCCAAGATCGGCGCGCTGGCCGCGGCCTGAGGCGCCGCCGGCCCGGGCCGAGTTCTCGCACGTGGCCGTGCAAGGCAGAGTCGAAGGCCGCCAGCGCGCGCCGCCAACCTCAGCCTGCGGCATCCGGCGGCGCCTGCGCCTCAGGCGCCAGACCCGTATGGACAATGTCCACGCTGTGGCTAGAACCATGCGATGAGTACCACCGCCTCCACCGTCATCGACCTGCGCACGCCACCCGCCCGACGCGAGTTGATCGACCGCGCCGCGCGCTTGCAGGGCAAGAGGCGCACCGACTTCATGCCCGAAGCTTCGCGTGAGAAGGCCTAGCAGGTGTTGCTGTCGAAGGCCTCGCGCCCGTGGCCGACTTCGTCGATGAGTGATCCGCCGTAGCGCCACTGCTCTGCCAAGTCGTGCAGCCTGTCGCCGCCCACCAGCACCCCGCGGGATGTACGGCCCCGGCGCACTGTCGATTCGAGCATCGACGCCGCCATCTCTCGCAAGCTGCGCCGCGCGAAGCCCGGCACCGTGTTCATTGGCGCGGTGGGCAGCCGCACTGGGCGGCTTGGCCAAGTGGAAGGGGCAGCACCCCGCCCTATCCCCAGATTCAGGCGCAATTGATAAGATGATGAGAATCACTTTCTTATAAAGTGCCAAATCGTCTTCCTAAATATCGTTTCGCGAGGCGCTCTGACATGCAAACCCCTGACAAGACCATCGACCACGGCACGCTGCGCCGCTTGGTCGACGCTGGCGCGCAGGTGGGCGCCGAGGTGATTGGCGCCACGGGCGGCTGGGGCGTGGTCATCAATTACGCGCGCGTCAGCCAGACGCTTTCGGCGACGCGCGGGCAGCCGCGCACCTGGCGCAAGTTCGAGACGCTGGCCGGCTACCTCAAGGACCTTGGCATCACCGAGGTCCGCGTCAACACCGCCAAGTTCGAGCCCGGGCCCAGCACCGGCAAGCACGACAAGCGCAGCACCACCGCGTCGGATCGGATGAAGCGCGCCCACCAGGCCGCGGCCTACGATTCGTGGTTCCGCGAACAGGTAAAGGCATCGATCGATGACCCGCGCCCCAGCATCGATGACGACCAGGCGCGCAAGCAGTTCGCTGCCAAGCGAGCCGCCCTGCCCAAGCGCTCAGCACCCAAGAAAGCATCAGCGCCTTGAACCGACTCCAGTGGCGACCGTTCTCCCCTGCCGATCGCGACGCGATCATCGAGTACATCGCCCAGGACAACCCGTCAGAGGCGATCGACCTGGACCTTGAGTTCGAGACCAAGGCGGAGAACACCAGGCAACGGCCCAAGCTGTACAAGCCCGGTCGTATGAAGGGCACACGCGAGATCGTGGTGCGACCAAACTACGTGATGGTCTACCGCATCACCGGAGACTTGGTCGAGGTCCTGAGGGTGCTGCACACGGCGCAGCATTCGCCCTGACCGGCCGCGCCCGAAACCGTCTCACGGAAAAGAGTTCCTGAAGGTCGGTGAACGTTCGCAAAAACACCAATAAAACTGGTAGGCCGTGTTGGGCTCGAACCAACGACCAAAGGATTATGAGTCCTCTGCTCTAACCAACTGAGCTAACGGCCCGCCGTAAGCCCTCTGGATTATCGGCCGCGCGGGCTCAGCGCCGCGTCAGCGTACGGTCAGCGCATGCCCCACCAGCCTCGCCGT
>JBBQOR010000051.1:0-8709 GCA_038331055.1 Burkholderiales bacterium | reverse complement strand
GGGCGCGCAGAACAACCAGTCGCTGGCGGGTGAGCCGACGCGCCTGATCGAGCGCGCGCTGAAAGCCGATCCGGGGAATCTGAAGGCCCTGGCGCTGGCCGGCAGCGCCGCCTACGAGCGCGGCGACACCCGCGTGGCCATCGGCTACTGGCAGCGCGCGCGCGAACAGGTACCCGGCGGCAGCGAGTTCGCCGCCGGGCTGGATGCCAGTCTCGCCGAGGCGCAGTCCCGGCTGGGCGCCAGTGCAGGCCCGACGGCTGCGGCAGCCGTGCCCACCCCGCCGACCACCCAGCCCACCACAGCGCCCACCACAGCGCCCGGCGACGCGGCCGGCGCGACGCTGCGCGGCCGCGTCAGCCTGTCACCCGCACTCGCCGCACAGGTGCAGCCAGGCGACACGGTATTTGTCTTCGCCCGCCCGGCCGAAGGGCCGCGCATGCCGCTGGCCATCGTGCGGCGCAGTGCATCCGAGTTGCCGTTCGAGTTCACGCTGGACGACTCGACGGCCATGGCACCGGGCATGCAACTGTCGCGCTTCCCGCAGGTAGTGGTGGTCGCGCGGGTCTCGCGCTCTGGCCAGGCCACCCCGCAGACCGGCGACCTGACCGGCCAGAGCGCGGTCCTCGCGCCAGGCGGCGGCGGCGCGATCACGATCACGATCGACCAGCGCCAGCCGTGACGGCGGCGCGCCAGGCGCCCGGCCGCCGAGCAGCCATCGGGGCCTCAGCGCAGAGCGGCGTCCATGATCGGGCGCAGCCATTGCAGCACCGCTGCGGCGTCCTCTTCGTGCGCCAGATGGCCCAGGCCAGGCAGCACCCGCAGTGTCGAGCCGCCCACCGCCGCCTGCACCCGCCGCGCCTGGCGCGCCGGCACGGCACGGTCCTGCCCGCCGGCCAGCAGGTGCAGCGGCAGCGCGAGCCCCGGCAGGCGGCGCGACAGGCTGTGCAGATCCCAGTGGGCCATCATGCCCAGCGCTGATCGGCCATGGGCCTGGCTGCGCAGCAGCCGCGCGTAGAAGGCCAGCCCTTCGGCGTCCAGCGTCGAGCCGGTGCCGGCTACCAGCCGGCGCACCACGGCCTCGTCGGCCGCGCGCCGGGCGAGCCAGCGTGGCGCCGCCGGCACCGAGTACAGCAGCCGCGCCAGCGGCGTGAAAAGCGGCGCGGCAAGGCCGCCGAAGGGCAGGAAGGCGGCGTTCAGCCCGGCCAGCGCACGCGGTGCGGCCAGGCCGTCGAGCACCATCTGCGCCGCTACCGCGGCGCCCGCCGAGTGGCCGACGATGATCCGCGGTGCCAAGCGCAGCGCGGCCAGCAGCGCCGCCACCGCGCGCGCCATGCCGGGCAGCGTCAGCGTGGCGGCCGGCGGCGTCTGCGTGAAGGCGTGACCGGGCAGATCGGGCGCCAGCACGCACCATTCGGCGGCCAGCCGCGGCGCGAGCGTCCGCCAGGAGTGCGTCGACGCGCCGGTGCCGTGCAGCATTAGCAGCACCGGGGCCCCGGTCGGGCCCCACTGCTGGACGTGCCAACGCAGGCCGCCGGCATCGACAAGGCGGCTCTGCTCGCGATGCGGCCAGCCGGCGCTGTCGCGCGCCCAGTCGAGCGGCGCGGTCATGCCAGAGGCAGCGCGAACCCGCGCTCGATATGGGCGGCTGCCCTGCCCTGCAGCACAGCCCCGACCACAGCGCTCAGCCGCGGCCCGCGCGCACCACGCGCGAGACCGTGTCTGCCCCGGCGTACGGCAGCGGCAGATAGGTGGCGTCCATCGCCTCGGCCAGCCGGCGCGCCTGCGGCGCCTGCTGTGGCGAGGTGTCGACCAGCAGCACCGACGCGCCAGACAGACGCAGGCTGCGCGCTGCGGCCAGCGCCTCTTCTTCGGCGCGCGCGCGCCCGCCGCTGCCGTCGCGCGCGACGTTCGCGCGGCCGTCGGTGAGCAGCACCACCAGCGGCGTCTCGCCGCGCCGGCGCACGGCGTCGACCAGTGCCGCGGTGGCATCCAGCGCAGCCGCCAGCGGCGTGCCTCCGCCTCCCGGCAGCCCGGCCAGGCTGCGCTTGGCGCGCACCAATGAGCGCGTCGGCGGCAGCAGCAACTCGGCGCCCTTGCCACGAAAGCCCAGTACCGCCACGCGGTCGCGCCGCACATAGCAGTCGGCCAGCAACAACTCGCCCGCGCCCTTGGCCTCGGCCAGCCGGTTCAGCGCCGCCGAGCCCGATGCATCGACGACGAAGATCGCGGTGGTCTCCTGCCGCTGGCGCAGCCGCATCACGCGGAAGTCGTCCGGCTCGACACGGATGCGCGCGCCCGGCGGTGGCGTGCGCAGGCCTTGCCACGGCGCGGCAGCACGCAGCGTATCGATCAAGCTCAGGCGCTGTCCGCGCATGGGCACGCCACGGCGCACACCGATCGGGCGCCCGCGCGTGCCCTGCTTCTGCTGCGCGCCCGACTTGCCGGCGGCGCGGGCCCGCACACGCGCCGACTCCGCCGCCTTCAGCCGCGCCAGCAGGCCCTCGGGCAGCGCGGCCAGCGCGGACTGCAGCACCATGTCCTGCAGCATCTGCGGATCGAGCGGCGGCGGGGTGTCGTCGGCGTCGTCTGGCGGTGGCTCGGGCGGCGTCTCAGACTCGGCGTGGGGCGGTTCTTTCGGCGGTTCTTTCGGCGGTTCTTGCGGCGGTTCTTGTGGCGGTTCGGCGGGTGATTCGGCAGGTGGTTCGCCCGGCTCCTGCGGCTCGGCGCCGGGAACGCGCGTGGCGCGCGGCGCCAGCACCAGCCGTGCAGCCAGCGACGCGTGCTCTTCGTCCACCGCGTCGCAGCCCTCCAGCGCCGCGGCCGCACGCGCCACACGCAAGGCCAGCAGCGGCGCGCGCAAAGAAGCCACGCCCAAAGCGGCGCCAGCACCGACCAGCGCCTGAAGCACCTCGTCCGACAGGCTCACCGCGGCCAGCCGCAGGCGCGCCTGCGCCACCGCCTCGCCCACGGACTGGGCGTCCTCGATCGATAGCGCGGCGCTACCGTCCAGCCCGCTGCCGCCGTCGCGCACTTCATGTGGCGAGATGCCGTCCAGCGCCAACGAGAACGCCAGGCGCTCGCGCAACGCGGCGGGCACCGGCTCTTCGTCGCCCTGCCCCTCGTCCAGCGCCACCACGCCCAGACGCGCGGTGTGGCGCTGCGCCAGGCCGTCGCGCTCGAGTTGCACCTCGCCGCGGTCGAGCACGCCGACCAGCCGCGCTGCGGTGCCGGCGCTGACGCGTTCGGCCATCGCCAGCAACAGCACGCCGCCGTTCGCCTCGGCCCGCAGCCCGCGCTGCGCAACCGGGCGGCCGGCGGCCAGCGTCGCCGCCAGGTCCAGCCCGCCGAGCAGTCGGTCATCGTCGATCGACAGCGGAACGCGGACCAGCCGAGTCGGCCCCAGTGCGGCGCGAAGATAGGCCAGCCAGGCGTCGCGCACCGGGCCGGCGCCGGCGCGCAGGTGCACCCCCGCGCAGCCGGCCGGGTCGACCGCGAACATCGCCGCCACGCGCAGCGCGTCCAGCCAACTCGGGGCGGGACTGCGATCGTCGGCGTCGGCGTCAGCGTTCACGCCGACTGCCACAGCGTCAGGCAGGGAACACCTCGGCCAGCGCACGCTCCACGCGCACCGAAGAGCCGGCGTCGTCCAGCGGATTGCGGCGCAACCGATGACGCAGTGCCGGCGCGGCGACGCGGCGCAGCTGCGCATCGCCGACGGACCCGACGCCGTCGAGTGCGGCCAGCGCACGTGCGGCGCGCATCACCGTGAGCTCGCCGCGCAGGCCATCGGTGCCCAGCTTCAGGCACAGATGCGCCGCGCGCTCGAGCGCGGCGTCCGGCACCTCGGTCTCGGCCAGCCGCTTGCGTGCCGCGATGATGCGCCGGCGCACCCGTTCGTCCTCGGCATGCCAGCGCTCGGCGAACGCCTCGGGGTCGCGGTCGAAAGCGTCGCGGCGGCGCACGATCTCGATGCGCTTCGTGATCTGTGTCGGTGTGCTCACCTCGACCGAGCGGCCGAAGCGGTCGAGCAACTGCGGCCGCAGTTCACCTTCCTCGGGGTTGCCGCTGCCCACCAGCACAAAGCGCGCCGGATGTCGCACCGACAAACCTTCCCGCTCGACCACGTTCTCGCCCGACGCCGCCACATCGATCAGCAGGTCCACCAGGTGGTCTTCCAGCAGGTTGACCTCGTCGATGTACAGAAAGCCGCGATGCGCGCGCGCCAGCAGCCCCGGCTCGAAGGCCTTGACGCCCTGCGACAGCGCACGTTCGAGGTCGAGTGAGCCGACCACGCGGTCCTCGGTGGCGCCCAGCGGCAGGTCGACCACCGGCACCGGCACCATGTGGGTCTTCGGGCGCGCCGCGTCTTTCAGGGTCGGGCATTGATCGCAGCGGGCGCGGGTGTCAACCGGATCGCAGGCGTAGCGGCAGCCCAGTACCGCCTTCATCGGGGGCAGCAGCGCGGCCAGTGCGCGCACCGCGGTGCTCTTGCCGGTGCCGCGGTCGCCAAACACCAGCACGCCGCCGATGCCGGGGTCGACCGCGGCGATCAGGATGGCGAGCTTCATCTCGTCCTGGCCGACGATGGCGGAGAAGGGAAACGCTCGGGACATGGGAAGGGGTTCTCTTCGGATTCAGAAGACGGTGGGTCGCTGCTCATCCTGCCGCAGTCTGCGCCGGGCACGGCGCAGCGCCAGGATCGCCAGCGCCGCGACGACCGGCACCGACAGGCCGACGGCCAGGTCGGGATCGAGCGGCAGGCCGGCCGCCTTGGCGCCCTTGCTCACATAGCCGATCAAGCCCGCCACGTAGTAGACGATGGCGGCCACGGACAGGCCCTCCACCGTCTGCTGCAGCCGCAGCTGCAGTCTGGCCCGCCGGTCCATCGACGACAGCAGGGCCTGGTTCTGCTTCTCGCGCGCGATGTCGACGCGGGTCGACAGCAGCGCGCTGGCCTGGGCGACCCGTTCGGACAGCGCCAGCAGCCGCGAGGAGACCGTGGCGCAGGTCGACACCGCCGGCGTGAAGCGCCGGGCCATGAACTCCTCGATCGTCTGCGTGCCCGGCAAGCCCCGCTCGCGCAGTTCGGCGATGCGCGTGTGCACCAGTTCAGCGTAAGCGCGGCAGGCCCCGAACCGGAACTGGCTGGCCGACACGCCGCTTTCGATCTCGGCGGCCAGCCGGGTCAGTTCGTGCAGCAGCGCCTCGTCGTCGCCGCCGCCGCCGCCGCGCGCGATGCCATCGGTCAGCTCGGCCAGCGAGCTCTCGATGGCCCCGATGCGCGGCATCTGCCGGCGCGCGATCGGCAGTGCCAGCAACGCCAGCATGCGGTAGGCCTCGATCTCGAATAGCCGCTGCAGCATGCGGCCGGCCTGGCGCGGCGTGAGCTGGCGATCGAGCAGCACGACGCGGCTGTAGCCGTCGTCGTGGATGCGAAAGTCGGTGAAGGCCCAGCCGGCAGCATCGCCGATCTCGCCGCCAACCGGCACGTTGCCCTCGAAGCACTCGACGAGCAGCTCGTTGTCCGGCGGCTTGCCGTCGGCGTCGGCAGGCATCAGATGCGCATGCGCAGCCACCACCAGCTGCCCCGACATGCCCTGCAGCCAGCCCTCGGGCAAAAGGCTGGCGACGGGCTCGGAGAAGGGCCGCTCGCCGGCTCCGTTGGCAAACAGGGTGAAGCCGGAGAACTCGCCGTGGCGCTCCCACTTCAACCTGATGCGGCCAAGCTGCGCGCTGAACTGGGTCAGCCCTGCCGGTGGCGGTGCCACGTCCCAGCGCGCGCACAGCCGCGCCAGGTGGGATCGCTCGCGCTCGCGTTCGTCGGGGTCGACCAGCAGCGCCAGGTAGCTGGCGCGCGAGGGGGTGACGAGCGGCTCGGGCGGGCGCGCGTGCACCTCGTCGGCGAGAACATAGCGCTCTGGGTGGTTCGAGGGAAGGTTCGCCATCAAGGGACTGCACAGGGCGGATCAGCGCTCAGTATGTCATCGCCTTCCCGACCGTCCGACCGAGCGTCTGAGCAAGCGTCTGAGCAAGCGTCCGGCCGGCGCTGATCTCGATCGCGCTGAACTCAAGCTTACGTCCAACGGATGCACCGGTTTCAGAGGACAATCGAGGGGTTGCGGCTTTGCCGCGTCAGCCCTCCTCCGCATGGCCACTCGACGTCCTACCCCCAGCCCGGTTTCCCCCAACGGCCAGAAGCTGCGCCAGACTCAGGCCGAGTACACGGCGGCGCGGCCGAACTCGGAGCCCGGCGTGAAGCCGATGATGTCGAGCTCGAAGATGTACGTGTGCATCAAGTGCCACGCCAACTTCAAGACCGGTGAAGGCAAGCCCGACCCCAGGCTGCGCGGGCTCGGACGCTGCAACAACTGCCTGGGCATCGTCGCGCCCGCCCACTGACCCCGACTGAAGGGTCTGCGCGGCGCACGCCCTATTGGCGGGCCAGCGCCAACTCGGCGAACAGATGCACCGGGCCGTGCGCGTAGTAGGCCAGCGTGCACGCCCCATACAGGCTGACCGCCAGCACGAACAGCGCTCGGCTGTAGCGCGCCTGCGCATCGATGCCCAGCGACCAGCGCGCAAGGTCCCACACCCCCACCAGCGCCGACAAAGCGGGTGTGAGCATGAAGTAGCCGATCAGCGGCACCACGCTGGCCTCCTGCAGCGGCCGCACCGAGCGCACCAGCGCCTCGACGAACCAGCCTGACGCGATCACCACGGCCACGCCGGCAGCGTACAGCGCGGCAACCCCCCAGCGGCGCCGCGCGGGTGTCCAGGACCGCACCACCGGCTCGAGCATCGCGACCAGCGCTGCGGCAAAGACGATCAGCAGCAGCACCCCGCCCTGCAATGCATAGTGCAGCGGGCCCGAGGTCTCCGAGACCACCCAGCGCAGGCGCAAGACCCACTCGGCCCGCGTCGACAGCAGCAGGAAGCTGCCGCCGGCCAGCAGTGCGAGCCCCAGGTTAAGCATGGTCAGCGCACCCAGCAGGTTGTGCACCGGCAGACGGGCCCGTGCGCGCAATTCGGCCACTGCGCGGTACACGAGGTACGGCCCCAGGCCCCACAGCAGCGTCAACAGCGCGTAGTGCGCGCCGAGCCAGAAAGCAGGCTCGACAGCCGCGCCGGCCGCGCCGGTGGACAGCCACTGGATCAGCCGCCCGAGCAGCCAGAGGCCCAGCACGGCCAGACCACCGAGCACCGCCACGCCGGCCAGCGGGCGCAGCGCGTCGGCCGGACTGGCGGGCTTGTGGGCAGCGGCTGCCGGTGCGATCCAGCCGTGTTTGGCGGCGATGGTGTCCGCCAGCACCGCCATCGCCGCGTCGAAGGCCGGCTCGCGGGCGAACACCGCTTGCGAGCGCGAGAAATCGCGGATCTCCAGCGGCAGATCATTGGCGTCGGGCATGTCGAGCCGGCCGATGATCGCCGGGTAGATCGACTTCTTCAGCTGCAGCGCTGACCGGATCTCGGTCTTCAGCCAGTCCTGCTCATCGGCGTCGGCCGCGTTGCCACGGCGCCGCAGTTCGCGCAGGAAGGCGTCGCCGACCAACACGATGACGTCAGACGATGACTCGAGCTGCTGCTCCAGATAGTCGGCCCATGCGGCGCCGGGCGGGATGTCACGGTCGATGAATGCGGCGTCGGCGCCGAAGCGGGCCTGCATGTACGACCGTACCCGCTGCGCGGCGTGCGCAGAGTCGCTGCGGCGATACGAGATGAAGAGCCGGATCATGCGCCGCCCTGGTCATGCGTGGGTCCGTCCACAGGCCGGGGTGTAGCATGAATCTCGCCTCGCAAGAGCTTGTGCCCTGGCTGGAGAACACATGGTCAGCCCGCGCGATGCGAAGGCGAAGTGGCCGCGGGGCGTGCGGTCGTTGCGCAATTCGTTGCGCAGTTCGGTGCTTGTGTTCGCGGCGTGGCTGGCGCTGGCCGCACCGGCCGGGGCGCAAACTGATGCCGGCTGGCGGCTGGTGCAGGAAGACGTGCAGACCGCCACCCGCGTGTGGCTGCGCGACCGCCCTGGTGCAGTGGCCGCGTTCCGCGCCAGCACGATCATCGAGGCCCGGCTGACTTCGCTCGCCGCGGTGCTGCTGGACCACCGCCGCACGGCGGAATGGGTCTACCGCGCGCGCGAAGCCGTGCTTCTCGCCAGCGACGGCCCGACGCGCGGCGTCACGCTCGTCGTCACCGCGATGCCCTTTCCGCTGCGCGACCGCGAGTCCATCGTCGCCTGGGAGATGAACCAGGACCCGCAGACACTGGTCGTGACCTTGGCCGGCCACGGTCTGCCCGACGGCGCACCGCCGAACGCCCGGCGTGTGCGCATGCCGATCGTCGAGTCGCGGTGGCAGTTCACGCCGCGCCCCGACGGGCGAGTCGACGTGCTGTTTGAAGGGCTGGGCGATCCGGGCGGCAACCTGGCCGCGCCGCTGCTGCGCAGCGTCGTCAACGCCGCGCTGTGGGAAGGGCCCTGGCAGACCGTCCGCGCAATGCATGAGATCGTGCGCCGGCCGCCGTTCCCGCTGGCCGAACTGCCCTTCATCGTCGAACCGGCCCGATGAGCCTGCACAGGCTCAGTGCGCCTCGTCCCAATTGCGCCCCACGCCGACCTCCGCCAGCAGCGGCACGTTGAGTGCCGCCACCCCCGCCATCAGCCGCGGCACCTCTGCGCGGGCCCAGTCGAGTTCGGCCTCGGGCACCTCGAAGACC
>JBBQOR010000050.1:0-8762 GCA_038331055.1 Burkholderiales bacterium | reverse complement strand
TGCGTTTTCGGCCAGGCGACCCTTCATGCGCGGGTGGTAGACACCCACTTCGGGGTACTCCACCGGCGCCTTCACCTTGACCGCGCCGCGCAGCGAACGGCGCGCGCCTGCGGCGCCGCGGTCGACGACATGGCGCACAAGGTTCAGCATGTTCTCGTCGGAGCCGCCGAGCCAGTACTGAAGCGTCACGAAGTACGCGCGGACGTCCTGAGCGGTGCCCGGGATGAAGCGCAGCAACTGCGGCAGCCGGCGCAGCATCTTCATCTGCGCTGCGCCGCCTGTGGCCTTCTTGTCCTTGTTGCCGCGCAGCTTCTTCAGCAGCGCCATCGGCCCGCTGGCCGGCTTGTCCATGTCGAAGGCACCCAGGCGGGTCAGCTTGACCACCTCGGTCGCCGAGGCCATGCAGATCATCGCGTCGCAATGGTCGCGGCGTGCGCGCAGCTCATCGATGATCGGCAGGAAGTGCTCTTCCAGGAACAGCATGCCGGACACGATGATGTCGGCCTGTGCGATGTCGGCATTCACGCGCTGGATGGCCGCTTCGTTGCCGGCGTACTCGGAGGCGGCGTGCAGGCTCAGCGTGAGTCCGGGAAACTCGATGGCCAGCGTGCGTTGCGCGCGCCCGACGGCGCTGGCAAGGTGCGTGTCCATCGTCACGATGACCAGGCGCAGCGGCACGGCGGCGAACGCCGGCGTTGCGCTAGCGCCCGAAATGGGCCTTGGCGTCATACAGGGTCTCCACGGTGATGTGCGCCAGTCCGCGCTCGGCGGCAAAGCGTTCTGTGTTTCGGCGGGCCTTTCCACGCACGAAGAAAGGGATCTTCTGCAGTTCCTTGCTGGCGTCGCTCAGCCAGATCGCCGTCACCCGAGCAGTGGCCGCGGTGTCGACGAAGACCGGGGCCACAGCCCGCGGGAGCGATTCGGTGACGCTCTGATCGGCGCTCTGTTCCGTGCTCTGTTCAGCGCTGCTTTCGGCGCCCGGGGAGGCCACGGCCGCTGCCTGCGGGCCGCCGCTGCGGCCCAGGTGCGATGCGGCGGCGCCGTCATGGAACTCGAAGTCGCCGCGGAACATCGTCAGCAGATGCTCTTCCAGACCCATCATCAGCGGATGGACCCAGTTATCGAACAGCACGTTGGCGCCTTCGTAGCCCATCTGAGGTGAGTGGCGCGCCGGGAAGTCCTGCACGTGCACCGGCGCGGAGATCACCGCGCAGGGCACGCCCAGCCGCTTGGCGATGTGCCGCTCCATCTGCGTGCCCAGCACCAACTCTGGCTGCAACTCGGCCACCCGCTCTTCGACCTCGAGGTAGTCGTCGGTGATCAGCGCCTCGAGGCCGTACAGGGCCGCGGCGGCGCGCACTTCGCGTGCGAACTCGCGGCTGTAGGTGCCCAGGCCGACCACCTGAAATCCGAGTTCTCGCTGCGCCACGCGGGCCGCGGCGATGGCGTGCGTGGCATCGCCGAAGATGAAGACGCGCTTGCCCGTGAGGTAGGTGGAGTCCACCGAGCGTGCGTACCAGGGTGCGCGTGACGCGGCATCGGGCCGCGCTGTGTCGGCGGGCAGGCCGGCCATCGACAGCACCTCGGTGATGAAGTCGTCGGTGGCGCCGACGCCGATCGGCACCGTGCGGGTGTGCGGTTGGCCGAAGTTGCGCTGCAGCCAGCCAGCGGTCTGCTGCGCGATCTCGGGGTAGAGCACGACGTTGAAGTCGGCCTCGCCCAGCGCCGCAAGGTCGTCCGGCGTGGCGCCCAGCGGTGCCGTGACGGCCACGTCGATGCCCAGCGTGTTCAGCAGTTGGGTGATCTCGCGCACGTCGTCGCGGTGGCGAAAGCCCAGTGCGGTGGGGCCGAGCAGGTTGCAGCACGGGCGCTGATCCGGCGCGCGCGGCGCGGCAGGCGGAGCCGAGGCGGCAGCTCGCGCGGCCGCACGCTGCACAGCAGCGGGGCCGGCCAGCGCGCGCACCATCTGGTAGAAGGTTTCGCTCGCGCCCCAGTTTTCCTTGCGCTGGTACGACGGCAGCTCCAGCGCGATCACCGGCACCGGCAGTGCAAGCGCCTTGGCCAGCCCGCCGGGGTCGTCCTGGATTAGCTCAGCCGTGCATGACGCGCCGACCATCATCGCCTTGGGCTTGAAGCGCTCGTAGGCCTCGGCGGCCGCGGTCTTGAAGAGCTGCGCCGTGTCGCCGCCCAGATCGCGCGCCTGGAAGGTGGTGTAGGTCACCGGCGGGCGCTTTTGCAGCCGCTCGATCATCGTGAACAGCAGGTCGGCGTAGGTGTCGCCCTGTGGCGCATGCAGCACGTAGTGCACGTCCTTCATCGCCGTGGCGATGCGCATAGCGCCGACGTGCGTCGGGCCTTCGTAGGTCCAGAGCGTGAGTTGCATCGGACGGTGTCTCTTGGCGTCTCTCGGCGTCTCTTGGTCTCAGGCAGCCAGCCTGAGGCGGCGCTGCAGAGGCCGGGCGAACAGTTCGGCCAGGTCGGCCGCCTGCTCGTAGCCGTGGATCGGCGTGAACACCAGTTCGATCGACCACTTGGTCGTCATGCCTTCGTTCTCCAGCGGGTTGGCCAGGCCGAGGCCGCAGACCACGATGTCGGGTTGCGCAGCGCGGCAGCGGTCAAGCTGGCGTTCGACGTCCTGACCTTCAGAGAGAAAGGTACCGGCCGGCAGCCAGGCCAGCTCGCTCGCCATGTGCTGGCGGTGCAGGTACGGCGTGCCCACCTCGACGAGGGTGCAGCCCAGTTCGCGCGCCAGGAAGCGGGCGATCGGCAGCTCGAGCTGCGAGTCGGGGAAGAAGAAAACACGCTTGCCGGCCAGCAGTTGACGCGGCGCCGCCAGGGCCCGCGTGGCTCGCTCGCGCGCAGGGCCGGTGACGCTGTCGAAGCGCGAACGCGGCACGCCCCACTCATCGGCCGCCGCCTGCAGCCAGGCGGTGGT
This sequence comes from Burkholderiales bacterium, assembly GCA_038331055.1. Classification (GTDB taxonomy): domain Bacteria; phylum Pseudomonadota; class Gammaproteobacteria; order Burkholderiales; family Burkholderiaceae_C; genus Rubrivivax. The sequence continues at coordinate 5,827 of JBBQOR010000050.1, read as the reverse complement.
GCCTTCTGCGCCCAGCGGGAAGGGCGCGGGCAGCCGGCGCGCGCCGCGCGACTCCAGCGCCCGTGCGGTGTCTGCCAGGAAGGGCTGCGCGAGCAGGTAACGGGTTTGCGGCCCCACCGGCGGCAAATCGCCGGCGCGCCGCGGCGGGAAGAAGGCCAGCGGCCCGATGTCGAGCGCCTGCAAATGGCGCCGCAGCTGGTCTTCGACGACGTCGGCCAGCGCCCCCACCACCAGCAGCCTGGGGCCTTCGCGCTCGGCCTCGGCCGGCATCTCGGGCACCAGCGACGCCAGGCAGGCATCTTCGCCCTGGGTGAAGGTGGTCTCGATGCCGCTGCCCGAGTAGTTCAGGATGCGCACCCGCGGCATGAAGCTGGCCGACAGCCGCGAGGCCGCGCGCGACAGGTCGAGCTTGATCACCTCGGACGGGCAGGAGCCGACCAGGAACAGCAGCTTGATGTCGGGCCGGCGCTCGAGCAACCGCGTGACCACACGGTCGAGTTCGGCGTTGGCGTCTGCGAGGCCAGCCAGATCGCGCTCATCGATGATCGCCGTGGCAAAGCGCGGCTCGGCGAAGATCATGACGCCAGCAGCCGACTGCAGCAGGTGCGCGCAGGTGCGCGAGCCGACGACCAGGAAGAACGCGTCCTGGATCTTGCGGTGCAGCCAGACGATGCCGGTGAGGCCGCAGAACACTTCGCGCTGCCCGCGCTGGGCCAGCACCGGGGCGTCGGTGCAGCCGGCGTCAGCCGAGTGCAGCGGGATGACGCTGTGCGTACTCACGCCGCAGCCTTCTGGCCGGCCGGGCCGGCCGGGCCGCCCGGCACGCGCCCGCTGAGGGCGTCGCGGCGGGCCTGCTCCAGGCGCGCCGCGCGCAGCTTGAGAACAAACTGGCCGGCGTTGATCACATAGGTGGCATAGGCCGCCAGCGCCAGCAGCATCTGGCCGCGCACCGAAAGCGTGTCAGTGAACAGCGCCACCAGATAGGCCGTGTGCAGCGCGATCACCACAGCACTGAACATGTCCTCCCAGTAGAAGGCGGGGGCGAAGACATAGACGCCGAAGACCTCCTTCTCCCAGATGCAGCCGGTAACCATGATCGTGTACAGCGTGAAGGTCTTGATCACGATCGACCAGGTGGCGGCTTCCTGCCCGGCGCCGGTGGCCAGGAAACGCAGCACCAGCACGAGGCTGACGATAAAGACCAGGAACTGCACCGGCGCCAGCACCCCTTGAACAAGGGTCCACGGGGTGGCGTCGCGGAGCCGACGCTGTTCTTCCGTATAGAGCAATGGCGTGGTCATGGAGCAAATCTAGACCCCCACGCTAAAACTGTCAATGCGGGTTGACGTAAGGCTGACATGACACTACGCTTGGCGGTAGTATTCGAGTGCGCCCAGCTGTCGCAATTTACCGGCGCTACCCCGGATTGGGCAGGTTCTGCGCCCCGTCGTCCGACAGGAGGATCAGGATGGACCGATCGACCCACCACGAGCTGATGAACGGGACGGTTCAGCACGACACCTGCCTGGCCGATGGTGCCTCGCTGCAGATGCCTGAGCTGCCGCCGGCGCCTTGCCTGCCGCGCGACGAGCAGCTGGCCAAGCTGTTCCATTCGCTCGAGGTCGGCGTGCTTCCGCGACTGGTTCGTACGCACCTGAACGGCGAGCCTGTTGCCGAAGAGGCCCAGGCGCCCGACGAACTGCAGATCCAGGCTTTCGCGCGCAGCGTGATTGGCGACGACCATCAGGCGGTGTGGGCGACGATCCATGCTTTGCGCGAGCGCGGACTATCGGTGCCGATGATCTGCACCGGTCTGCTGACGCCAGCAGCCCGTCACATGGGCTGGATGTGGGACGAAGACCTCTGCGATTTCACCGAGGTGACGCTGGGTGTGGGCCGCCTGCAGCAACTGATGCACGAAATGAGCCCCGATCCTGGCCTGGAGCCCGCGCTGCCGCTGCCCGGCCGACGCATGCTGCTGGTCTGTCCGCCAGGCGAGCAGCACAGCTTCGGCCTGTCGATGGTGCTCGAGTTCTTCCGCCGGGACGGCTGGGACGCAGTCGGCGGCCCGGGCGAGAAGGTCGACCCGATGAGCTTGCTGCGCGCCGAGTGGTTCGACGTGGTCGGGCTGTCGGTCGGCCACGTCGGCCGCCTGGAATGGGCGCGCACGACGATCAAGGCGATCCGCCAGCACTCGCGCAACCCTTCGGTTCAGGTGCTGCTCGGTGGCCCGGTGGTGCTGACGGAACCCGCGGCAGCGGGCTCCGTGGGCGCCGACGCGACGGCGGGTGACGGCGCCGGGGCGCCTGCGCTGGCTGCCGGCCTGCTCAGGCGGCGCGCGAGGTGCGGCTGAAGCCGCGGACCGCCGGACAACGCTGATGCTGCGACCCATTCAGCGCGGCACGCGGGTGAACCCGTGAAGCCGTTTGCCTCACCGGCCAGCTCGTTCGGCCCGCTGGATGCGGTGACGGCCGCGCGGGTGTCGGCGGCGGCGGCCGATGTGGCGCTGGTGGTCGACGGGTTCGGCACCGTGATCGACATGGCTTACGGCGCCGACGAGTTCGGGCGTCTGGGCTGCGCCGAGTGGATCGGCAAGCCTTGGATCGACACCGTCACCTCGGAAAGCCGGGCCAAGGTCGAATCGATGCTGCGCGGCGCGCGCAGCGACGAGGCGCCGCGCTGGCGGCATGTGAACCACGCAGGCGCCACTGGCACGGACCTACCGCTGATGTACGCGGTGGTGCCGCTGCGTCCGAGTGCCGACGCACTGGTGGCCGGTGTCTCGATCGCCTTCGGCCGCGATCTGCGTGCCACGGTGGCGTTGCAGCAGCGCCTGGTCGACGCCCAGCAGGCGATGGAGCGCGACTACTGGAAGTTCCGCCACGCCGAAGCGCGCTACCGCCATCTGTTCCAGGTGTCGGGCGAGGCGGTCGTGGTGCTGGACGGCGTCTCGCAGCGTGTGCTGGAGGCCAATCCGGCCGCACAGGTGCTGCTGGGCGACGGCGCACGATCGCTCGACGGGCGAGTCTTCCCGTTTGGCGTCATTGGAGCCTCGAACGAAACCCTGCAGGCGATGCTCGCCACGGTGCGCATCGCGGGCCGGGCTGATGACGTCCGCGTCACGCTGGAACAGGGCCGCGGCGAGGCTATCGTCTGTGCCTCGGCGTTGCGCCAGCAGGGCAGCATGCAATTGCTGGTGCGCTTGAATGGGTTGGTGCCGGCAGGGTCGGCGGCGCCGATGCCAAGCATGAATGCGATGCTGTTGCAGCTGGTGCAGAGCGCGCCTGACGGGCTCGTCGTCACTGACCTGGAAGGCCGCATCGTTCTGGGCAACCCGGCCTTCATCGAACTGGCGCAGTTGAGCGGCGAGGAGCAGGCGCGCGGTGAGTCGCTCGACCGCTGGCTGGGGCGTTCCGGCGTGGACCTCAGCGTGCTGATCTCCAACCTGCGGCAAAGCGGCTCGGTACGCCTGTTCGCCACCACGCTGCGCGGCGAGTTCGGCTCCACCACCGAAGTGGAAATTTCCGCGTCGGTGGTCAAGGGCGGCGACCAACCCTACCTTGGGTTCACCGTGCGCGATGTCGGCCGCCGCCTGGGTGCCGTCGCGCATGCCGGGCGCGAGTTGCCGCGCTCAGCGGGTCAGCTGACCGACCTGGTCGGGCGCGTACCGCTCAAGGAGATCGTCGGCGAAACCACCGACCTGATCGAGCAACTGTGCATCGAGGCGGCGCTCGAATTGACGCGCGACAACCGCGCGTCGGCGGCAGAGATGCTGGGTCTGTCGCGCCAGAGCCTGTATGTGAAACTGCGGCGCTACGGGCTGGGCGATCTTGGCGCCGAGGTCGAGAAGCCGGAAAAATAGGCGGCGCAGTTCGCGCGCTGCGCCGTCAGCGGCGCGGGATCAGGTCGGGGACCTCGGCCTCGCAGATGATGCCCTGCGCGCCGTTCTCGCGCCAGCGCACCTCGCCGCCGAGCTGCTTGATGCGCTTGCGCACGCCGCCCAGGCCCAGCCCGTGGCTCCAGTCCTGCGGCGCGCGGCCCACGCCGTCGTCCATCACGCGCAGGCTCAAGGCGCCGCGTTCGATGTTGCAGACGATCTCCACGCGCGAGGCCTTCGCGTGCATGATGGTGTTGCTCACCAGTTCGCGCAGCACGCGCGTCAGCGCCGACCACTGCACCACGCTCAGCGTCAGGTCCTGGTCGAATTCGAAGCGCCACTCCAGTCGCACGCGAGCAGCCTCCAGACGTTGGCCGACGTCGCGCTTCCACTCTACCGCCGCGTGCGACAGGCGGTGCTCGGTCGCCGCCAGCCCGCGTGTGAGCGTCTTCAGGTCCAGCAGCGTGTGGCGCAGGTAGTCCTCCATCTCCGGGGTCTGCGCCTGGTACATCAGCGTCAGCAGCCGGGCGCCGATGTCGTCGTGCAGATCCTGCGCAATGCGCTGACGCTCCTCCTTGCGACCGCGCTCGACCGCCAGGTCGTAGGCCACGGCGCGGCGCAACTGGTCGGCGATGCGCTCGGCCAGCCGGGCGTCGTCGACAGTGAACAGGCGCCGGCCCTGGCGTGCGTAGCGCAGCAGCAGCGTGGTCGGTGGCGCGCCGTCGGCCTGCACCGGCACCAGCAGCGCCGCGCCGTCGCCCAGCACGCGGGCGCGCGACGACGGGCGCGTCAGCTGCTGCAGGTCGCGCGGGTCGAACAGCTCGGTCAGCAGCCGGCCCAGCGGCTCGGCCAGTCGCGTGGGCTGCCGACGTACCTCGCTCGCCGCGCGGTAGAGCTGCTCGAAACTGCGCTCGCTGCCGGTGGGCGCGCCACCGACCAGGCCACTGAGCAGCCAGGGCCGCGCCGCGGCGTGCAGCGCCAGCGTCAATACCAGCGAGAGCACCAGCGCGCTGGGCTCGCCCACGCCGACGGCGACGAAGAGCAGGGTCAGCGTGGTTGCGACCAGTCCGACGGTGGCCAGCAGCAGCAGCTCACGCGTCAGCGCGCGACCACGCGCCACGAACGGCACCAGCAACAGCAGGGCGGCGAAGAGCAGCGTCCACGCCAGTGCACCGACTGCGGCCAGATCGCGCGCGCCCGGTGCGCGTGCCGCCGCATCGGCCATCACCAGCGTCGACAGCGCCAGCGAGGCCACCGCCAGCAGCGAGAAGCGACGCAGCACCAGTGCGAACGGATGCGGCTCTGCGCGGTACGAGCGGGTCAGCACCGCCACGGCCAGCACGCCCATGCCCAGCGTGACGCCCTGCGTCCACCACCACAGTCCGGGAAGCTGCCCGCCCAGCGCCAGCGCCAGCAGAAATATCGGCAGTCCCCACGCCAGCAGCGCCACCTTCCGCGCCTCGGCCAGCCGCCGCGGGTGCAGTGCGAAGGCATGCACCGCCGCCGCTGCGGTGACGAAGTCCAGCGCCATGTGCCATAGCGCGCTGGAGTTCGGCGCCAGCGGCGCACCGAGACCGGGCACCGATTGCTCCGCGATCAGCATCAGGTTGCCGGACTGCGCCAGCGCCATCAGCGCATAGAGCGCATTGCGCAACTGCGGTCGCGCGACCAGCACGGCGGCGGCTGTCCACTGCAGGGCCGCCGCCAGCGCCATGAACACCCAGAACAGCGGCCCCAATCCTCCCACGCCGTGCGGCTTCGGCGCCACGCGCACCAGGCTGCCGTCGTCCATGCGCAGCGTCAGGTTGGGCTGCGCCAGCGCCATGGCCAGTTGGTCGGCGCGGGCGACGTAATTGCTGCGTTCGACGTCGTCGACGATCCAGCGCGACATGCGCCGCTGCAGGCCGCTGTCGGCGCGCAGTTCGCTGCCGTCGGGCAGCCGCAGCGCCA
>JBBQOR010000049.1:0-8958 GCA_038331055.1 Burkholderiales bacterium | reverse complement strand
GGCCGAAGACCGCGGCTGGGCCACGCGCGCGGCGCAGCAGGCGCTGCCGCCCGGCGCCGACGCCGCACGCTTCGTCAGCGAACGTGCGGCGCTGGCGATGCAGCGTCTGGCGCCACGCGACGCCCACGTCCGACGGCTGCTTGCACAGCCTGCGGGGCGCACCGCCACTGTCGCCCTGCTGACCACGCTGCTGGCGGTGCTGCTGGGGGCCGCGGTGGACCATGTCGGCCCGGCGCAGCAAGTCGACCTGCTGGCACCGCCGGTATGGGCGCTGGTGCTGTGGAACCTGGTCGTGTACGTCCTGCTGGCCGTGCAGGCGCTGCGGTCTTCAGCGGCTGCGCGCTCGGCGCCGGGGCCGCTGCGACGCTGGCTGCGCCAGCGGCTGATCGGCACGGCGCTGTCCGCCAGATCAGCGCCCTGGGCCGCCTTCGGCGCACTCTGGGCCCGTCACGCCGGCGCGCTGACGGCGGCGCGCGCGGCGCTGCTGCTGCACGCCGCCGCCGCCGGGCTGGCGCTGGGGGTCATCGGCGGGCTGTACGTGCGCGGGCTGGTCTTCGACTACCGCACGCACTGGGGCAGCACCTTCCTCGACGCGGCGCAGGTGCAGACCTGGCTGTCGTGGCTGCTGGCTCCGGCCTCGGCCGTGTCGGGGCTGCCGGTGCCGGAGGTGGCGCAGGGCGCCAGCGCGGCGCCGTGGATCCACCTGCATTCGCTGACGCTGGCGCTGCTGGTGCTGCTGCCGCGCACGCTGCTGGCCGCCGTCGCCGGCGCACAGGCCTGGCAGCGTGCCCGCGCGATCAGGCTGCCGCTCGCCGAGCCCTACTTCCAGCGCCTGCTGCCGCAGCGCGGCGGCACGCCACGGGTGGCGGTGCGTCCTTACGCCGCCACGCCGGATGCCAACACGGCCCTGGCGCTGCGCACGCTGCTGGCCGCCGCACTGGGCGCCGACGTGCGCCTGGACGTCGCCGCCGCCACGGCCGCCGGGGACGAAGAGGCCGCCGGCCCGGCTGCGTCCGGCTGCACGCTGCAGATCGTGCTGCTGGATCTGGCCGCCACACCCGAGGCCGAAGCCCAGGGGCGCTTCGTGCAGACGCTGCAGCGCGCCGCACCCGCGCTGCCGCTGCTGCTGCTGGCCGACGAGGCCGGCTTCGCGCGCCGCTTCGGTCATCTGCCCGCACGCATGGACGAACGCCGCGAAGCCTGGCAGCGCTGGGCCGCTGCGCTGGCGCTGCCGCTGGTCATCATCGATCTGGCGCAGCCTGCATCGACGGCTGCGGCTGCGCTGCAACAGGCTCTGCAGCGGGCACAGGGCGGCGGCGCATGAGCGACAGCCCCGAAGGCCCGAGGGCCGTTGCGCTGAGCCTGGTCTCGCACACCAATGTCGGCAAGACCACGCTGGCGCGCACGCTGCTGGGCCGTGACATCGGCGAGGTGCGCGACGCACCGCATGTGACCGAGTTCGCCGATGCGCATGAACTGCTGGTCAGCGAGGCGGGCGACCGGCTGACGCTGTGGGATACGCCGGGCTTCGGCGACAGCAGCCGCTTGTTGCGCCGCCTGCGCCAGGAGGGCAACCCGGTGGGCTGGTTCCTCAGCGCTGTCTGGGACCGCTGGCGCGACCGCCCGTTCTGGTCCAGCCAGCAGGCGCTGAAGAACGTGCGCGAGCAGGCCGACGCCGTGCTCTACCTGGTCAACGCCGCCGAAGCGCCCGAGAGCGCCGGCTACGTGGCCCCCGAGATGGCGCTGCTGGCCTGGCTGGACAAACCGGTGGTGGTGCTGCTGAACCAGATGGGCGCGCCGCGGCCCGCCGCCGAAGAGGCCGCCGATGCCGAACGTTGGCGCCACCACCTGGCGCGCTGGCCGCAGGTGCGTGCGGTGCTGCCGCTGGACGCCTTCGCCCGCTGCTGGGTGCAGGAAGGCGTGCTGTGGCGCGCGCTGGGTGCAGCGCTGCCGGCGGCTCCGGCCACGGCCATGGCGCGGCTGCACGCGGCCTGGGCAGCACGGCGTCTGGCCACGTTTCAGGCGTCGATGCAGCAACTGGCGCGCAGCCTGGCGCGCATCGCCGCGACGCGGCAGCCGGTGGCCGTGGGGTCGGCGCCGGGCTTTGCCGAGCGCATCGGGCGCATGGGCACGCTGCTCGGGCAACGCGTGCTCGGGGGTGCGGCTGACGACGCGACCACGCGGGCGCAGCAGGCGCTGGCCGCCGCGCTGGACGATGAGGTGCGCGCCTCGACCGCGCAGCTGATCGCGCTGCACGGCCTGCAGGGCCGCGCCGAGGGCGAGATCCTGGCGCGGGTGGCGACGCAGTTCGAGACCCGGCTGCCGTTGCCCGAAGGCCGCGCCGCGCTGTGGGGCGGCGTGGTCAGCGGCGCGCTGGCCGGGCTGAAGGCCGACATCGCCAGCGGCGGCCTGACGATGGGCGGCGGGCTGCTGGCGGGCGGCCTGCTGGGTGCGCTCGGCGCCGCGGGGCTGGCGCGTGGCATCAACGTGCTGCGCGGCACCGGCCCCGGCTGGGTCGCCTGGAACGCCGAGGCCCTGATGCCGATGGTCGACGCGGCGCTGCTGCGTTACCTGGCGGTGGCGCACTTCGGCCGCGGGCGGGGCGACTGGGTCCTGGGCGAGGCGCCACCCCACTGGACGACACGTGTGGAAGCGGCGCTGGCACCCCGCCGCGACGCGCTGCGGGCCCTGCTGCACGAGGCGCGCGAGGACAGCGAAGGCAACGCAGACGGTCTGGCGGCGGCGCTGTTGCCGCTGCTGGCCGCAGCCACCCGGCAACTGCTCGAGGACCTGTATCCCGGCTGCTGGCCCGACGAACATAATCCGCCGCAATGAAGATCCTGATCCTCGGCGCCGGTCGTGTGGGTGAGAGCGTCGCCGAGAGCCTGGTCTCCGAGCGCAACGACATCACGGTGATCGACACCGACCCGACGCGCCTGGCCGTGCTGCAGGACCGGCTCGACCTGCGCTGCGTGGTCGGCAACGGCATCCAGCCCAGCGTACTGCGTGAAGCCGGCATCGAGGATGCCGACATGATCATCTCCTGCGCTCCGATGGACGAGACCAACCTGGTCGTTTGCAAGGTGGCCAAGGACCAGTTCCACGTACAGACGACGATCGCGCGCGTGCGCAGCCCCGAGTTCCAGACCGGCAGCCCGCTGCTCGGCAAGGACGGCTTCGGCGTCGACAAGGTCATCTGCCCCGAGCAGAGCGTCACCGCCTACATCCGCAAGCTCATCGAGTACCCCGAGGCGCTGCAGGTGCTGGAGTTCGCCCATGGGCTGGTGAGCCTGATCGCGGTGCGCGCGGTGGCCGGCGGTCCTCTGGTGCGCCACAGCCTGGCCGAGATTCCGGCGCTGGTTCCCGACGTCGAAATGCGCATCGTGGCCATCTACCGTCAGGACACCGTGCTGGCGCAGCTCGACGGCGCGACGGCCATCGAGCCCGGCGACGAGGTCTTCGTGCTCGCGGCCACCAGGCACATCCGCACCGTGCTCGGCGCGCTGCGCAAGCGCGACCAGCCCGTCAAGCGGCTGATGGTGGCCGGCGGCGGCAAAGTGGGGCTGCGACTGGCGCGCGAGGTCCACGCCGATTGCCAGGTCAAGATCATCGAGCCGCAGCGCACGCGCTGCGATTACCTGGCCACCGAACTGCCGCCCGAGGTGCTGGTGCTGCACGGGGACTCCACCGACGAGGATCTGCTGGGTGACGAGAACGTCGACCAGATGGACCTCTTCCTGGCGCTGACCAACGACGACGAGGACAACATCATGTCCTGCCTGCTGGCCAAGCGGCTGGGCGCCAAACGCGTGCTGGCCGTGATCAACCGCCGCGCCTACGCTGACCTGGTCCAGGGCACGCAGATCGACATCGCCATCTCGCCCAGCCACACCGTCATCGGCGAGCTGCTCGCCTACATGCGGCGCGGCGACGTCGAGGCCGTGCACAGCCTGCGCCGCGGCGCCGCCGAGGCGCTGGAGGCCATCGTGCGCGGCGACCACAAGACCTGCCGCATGGCCGGCCGGCGCATCGACGAGGTGGGCCTGCCCAAGGGCGCACAGGTCGGCGCCATCGTGCGCGGCCTGCACCGCAGCGACGGCAGCGAAGCCGGAGAAGACGCACGTCCGGAGGTCATCATCGCCCACCACGACACCGTGGTGCAGCCCAACGACCACGTCATCATCTTCGTACCGCGCAAGCGCATGGTGCGCGAGGTGGAGAAGCTCTTCCAGGTCAGCGCCACCTTCATGTTCTGACATGGGCCTGCTCCCGGTCGTCGCGCTGGTCGGGCGCATGGTGTTGCTGTTCGCATTGCTGCTGCTGGTGCCGCTCGCCTTCGCCGTCGGCGGCCACGACGACGCCCAACAGGCCTTCACGAAGGCCATCGCCGTCACCGCCCTGAGCGGCCTGTCGATGAGCCTGTTGACACGCCGGTTCAGGCGCGAACTGCAGGCACGGGATGGCTTCGCCCTGGTCGGGATGACCTGGTTGACGTTGCCGGTCTTCGGCGCCCTGCCGCTGCTGCTGGCGGTGCCCGGGCTCAGCGTCACAGACGCCTACTTCGAGGCCATGTCGGCCTTCACCGCCACGGGCGCCACGGCGCTGTCGGGCCTGGACGCGCTGCCGCTGTCGGTGAACGTCTGGCGCTGCTTCATGATGTGGGTCGGCGGCCTGGGCATCATCGTGCTGGCCGTGGCCATCCTGCCGCTGCTGGGGGTGGGCGGCTCGCAGCTCTTCAAGGCCGAGATGGCCGGGCCGATGAAGGACCAGAAGCTCACGCCGCGCATCGCCGACACGGCGCGCGTCATCTGGGGCGCCTACCTGTTGATCTCGGTGGCCTGCTTCGGCGCCTACCGCTGGGCCGGCATGAGCTGGGAAGACGCCTTCATGCACATGTGCACGACGGTCAGTCTGGGTGGCTTCTCCTCGCACGACCTCAGCTTCGGCTACTGGGATTCGCCGCTGATCGAGGCCGTCGCCATCGTCTTCATGATGCTGGCGGGTGTCAACCTGCTGCTGTACTTCGTGGCCTGGCGGGCACGCTCGCTGTCCGCGCTATGGCGCAACTCGGAGGTTCGTGCCTTTTACGCCGTCGTGGGCGGCAGTACGCTGCTGATCACCGGCTACCTGGTGGCCGATGGCGCCTACGCCAACCCGCTGGAGGCCCTGCGCCACGCCGCCTTCCACGTTGTCTCCATCGCCACCACCACCGGCTACGCGTCCCATGACTACGCGCAGTGGCCACTCTTCGCACCGCTGCTGATGATCCTGCTGGGCTGCTTCGCCACCTGCGCCGGCAGCACCGGCGGCGGCATCAAGATGGTCCGCATGCTGCTGCTGCTGAAGCAGTCGCGGCGCGAGATGATCCGCATCCTGCATCCCAACGTCGTCAACCCCGTGGTGCTGGGCGGCCGCGCCGTGAGCGACCGCGTGATGCTGAGCGTCATCGCCTTCATGATGATGTACGGTGCCACGCTGGTCGGTTTCACGATGCTGCTGCTGTTCAGCGGCATGGACGCGGTGACCGCGTTCACCGCCGTCATCGCCTGCGTCAACAACATCGGCCCCGGCCTGGGTGAGGTCGGGCCGGCAGTGAACTACGGCGGCCTCACCGACTTCCAGACCTGGGTCTGCACCTTCGCGATGCTGCTTGGCCGGCTCGAGCTGCTGAGCGTGCTGGTGCTGTTCACGCCGCAGTTCTGGCGGCGCTGAGGCACACCCTCAGGCGGCGGCTGGCTGGACGCGTGCCGCACGCGCCGCTATCGTCACACCGCCTGAAACCCGCGATCGAGTTCTGTTTGAAATTCTGCACACCATGAAGACTGCCCAGACCCTGGTCGACGAAGCGATGGCCGTGGTCACCACCCTCGGCGTCGATGAGGCGCGCGCGCTGCACACGCGTGCCGACGTGCTCTTCGTCGACCTGCGCGACGTGCGCGAACTCGAGCACGAAGGCCTCATCCCCGGCGCCTTCCACGCCCCGCGCGGCGTGCTCGAGTTCTGGATCGACCCGACCAGCCCGTACCACAAGCCGGTGTTCGCACCCGGGCGGCCGCTGCTGCTGTTCTGCGCCGCAGGCTGGCGCTCGGCGCTGGCCGCGCAGACGCTGCAGCAGATGGGCGTGCAGCAGGTGTCGCATCTGGGCGGCGGCTTCACGGCGTGGAAAGCGGCGGGTGCGCCGGTGGCCGAGAAGGCACGCAAGCCGTCTGCACCCGCCGGCCCAGCGGACGCCGCCGGGGGCTGAGCCCGCACGCGACAATCCGGCGGCTATCCGCAGCAGGAGACCGCATGCCCGTCATCGCATCCAAGCTCGACCCGCGCAGCGACGAGTTCCGCGCCAGCGCCGAGGCGATGCGCCGGCTGGTGGCGGACCTCGACCAACGGCTGGCGCAGATGGCGCTGGGCGGCGGCGAGGCGGCGCGCGCACGCCACGCCGCACGCGGCAAGCTGCTGCCACGTGAACGGGTGGAAATGCTGCTCGACCCCGACACGCCCTTCCTCGAAGTGGGCGCGCTGGCCGCGCTCGACATGTACGACAACGCCGCGCCCTCGGCCGGCCTGATCACCGGCATCGGGCGCGTCAGCGGCGTCGAGTGCGCCATCGTCTGCAACGACGCCACGGTCAAGGGCGGCACCTACTTTCCGATGACAGTGAAGAAGCACCTGCGGCTGCAGGAGATCGCGCAGCAGAACCGCCTGCCCTGCATCTATCTGGTGGACAGCGGCGGCGCCAACCTGCCCAACCAGGACGAGGTGTTCCCCGACCGCGACCATTTCGGCCGCATCTTCTTCAACCAGGCGCAGATGTCGGCCCTGGGCATCCCGCAGATCGCCGTCGTGATGGGCTCGTGCACGGCCGGCGGCGCCTACGTGCCGGCGATGAGCGACGAGACCATCATCGTGCGCAACCAGGGCACCATCTTCCTCGGCGGCCCGCCGCTGGTGAAGGCCGCGATCGGCGAGGTGGTGAGTGCCGAAGACCTCGGCGGCGGCGACGTGCACACTCGGCTATCGGGCGTCGCCGACCACCTGGCCGAAAACGACCTGCACGCGCTCGCCCTGGCCCGCGCGGTGGTGAGCAACCTGAACTGGCTCAAGCCCGCGCCGCTGCGCCTGGCCGCGCCGCGGCCGCCACACCACGACCCGGCCGAACTGCACGGCGTGTTGCCCACCGACGAGACCGGCTTCACCAGCCGCAAGCCCTACGACGTGCGCGAGATCATCGCCCGAATCGTCGACGGCAGCGAGTTCGACGAGTTCAAGGCGCGCTACGGCAGCACGCTGGTGACGGGCTTTGCGCACATCGAGGGCATGCCGGTGGGCATCTTGGCCAACAACGGCGTGCTCTTCAGCGAGAGCGCGATGAAGGGCGCGCACTTCATCGAGCTGTGCTGCCAGCGGCGCGTGCCGCTGATCTTTTTGCAGAACATCACCGGCTTCATGGTCGGCCGCAAGTACGAAGCCGAAGGCATCGCCAAGCATGGCGCGAAGATGGTGACCGCGGTCGCGACGGCCACGGTGCCCAAGTTCACGGTGATCATCGGCGGCAGCTTCGGCGCCGGCAACTACGGCATGTGCGGCCGCGCCTACAGCCCGCGCTTCCTGTGGATGTGGCCGAACGCGCGTATCGGCGTGATGGGCGGCGAGCAGGCCGCCAGCGTGCTGGCCAGCGTGAAGCGCGACGGCATCGAGGCCAAGGGCGGCCAGTGGTCAAGCGCCGACGAAGCGGCCTTCAAGCAGCCGATCCTCGACCAGTTCGAGCGCCAGGCGCGTCCGTACTTCGCCAGCGCCCGGCTGTGGGACGACGGCGTGATCGACCCCGCCGATACGCGGCGCGTGCTGGCGCTGGCGATCAGCGCGAGCCTGAATGCCCCGATCCCCGAGAGCCCGAAGTTCGGGATCTTCCGGATGTGATGTTCGATGTGATGAAATTCATAACTTCATTCACATCATGCGCACCAACATCGAGATCGACGACGCCTTGATCCTGCGCTGGGAAGGCAAGCTGAAGTGGGAAGGGGACGAAAGCGTCGACTGGACGCGCCTGCCTGCCGCCGAGTCCGGCACCGCGCCGCAAGTTCAGGAGCCCAGCCCACCACCGGTCCAGGGACGCCGCCGTGCTGGTCGTTGACTCCAGCGTCTGGATCAACTTCTTCGACGGGCGGCCGAACTCTGCACGCGATACGCTGCGCACACTGCTGGACGATGGCGAGGCGAGCATCGTCGTGCCCGACCTGGTGCTGTTCGAGGTGCTGCGCGGCTTCCGGCTGGAGCGCGAGTTCCGTCAGGCGCGGCAGCTGATGCAGTCGCTCAGCCTCGAGCCGGTCGGCGGCGATGAGCTGGCGCTGGAGGCGGCGCAGCATGACCGGCAATTGCGCGCGGACGGCGTCACCGTGCGCAGCGGCATCGATGTGCTGATCGCCAGTTTCTGCATCGACCGCGGTTACGCCCTGCTGCACCGCGACCGCGACTTCGACGCTTTCGAACACCTGCGCGGCCTCCGGGCCTGGCGTCATTGAAGATTGAGCCACTGGGCATGGATACCGTCTACGACACCCCTGATCACGAACTGCTGCGCGAGCAGGTGGCGCGCTTTCTGGCCCGCGAGGTCGAGCCGCACGCCGCCGCCTGGGAGACCGAGGGCTGCGTGCCGCGCGCGGTGCTGCGCCGCATGGGCGCCGCCGGTCTGCTCGGCCTGGCCTTCGAGCCCGAGCTCGGCGGTGGCGGTGCCGACGCGCTGACCAACCTCGTCTTCGCCGAGGCGCTCAGCCAAAGCACCTGGGGCGGCTTCATCATCACCGTGCTCGTGCACACGGACATGGCGGCGCCGCACCTGCACCACGCCGGCACGCCGGTGCAGAAGGCGCGCTGGCTGCCCGGCATCTGCCGTGGCGAAACCATCACCGCCGTGGCCATCAGCGAGCCCGGCGCCGGCTCGGACGTGGCCGCTCTGAGCAC
>JBBQOR010000048.1:0-9003 GCA_038331055.1 Burkholderiales bacterium | reverse complement strand
GAGCGCGCGCATCTCCTTGCGGCCGAACTTCACATAGTGGTCGACAAAGGGCTTCGTGCGCTCGATCCCCAGTTGGTGAAAGATGTCCCAAAGCTCGACTACCTAGGCCAGCGCGCCGCGCTGGTGATAGGCGTAGTCGCTCAGGTCGCCGTGCAGCGGCTTCTCGGGCTCGTAGAGAAATTCGTGGAAGCCGCTCACGGTCGGATAGCCGGTGTGCTCGGTCATCCAAGACTCGACCTGCTCGAAGATCGACAGGTCGCCCGCATCCATCTTCGAATCGGGCTTGTCGCCCAGCGGCCGGATCAGCACACCGCCGAAGGTATGCAGGTTCAGCCACACCATGATGTTCGGGTGCGTGGTGGCGAAGTCGATCACTGCCCGTGTCTCTGGCGCGCTGCCTGGGTAATGACCGGCGCCGACCTGCTTGGGCTCAGGCGCCCAGTCATGAGGAAAGTTTCGGTTGAAGTCGTACAGGTTGTCCGACAGGAAGTACGGCGCCGGGATGCTGCGGCCGTCGAAGTTGGCAATGCGCCCTTCCGGGTAGAGCTTGAAGAACGGCCCTTCGTCCTCGGGCATGCGGGCGACCATCACCGGCGGGTCCAGCGTCAGGCCCTACTCGTCACGCAGTTCGACCAGCTCACCTTGCGGGTCGGCCTGGCGCATGTAGCCCGCGAGGCCGTCGCCGTCGATGTCAGCCGCCTGCCAGTGCGCATGGCTTTGGGCCAACCTGTCGTTGGCCGGGCTCGAGCGCACGTAGCGCCCACGCTTGAGAACCTCTTCGGCACCGTCGGGCGACATGCGCGGCAGCACGTAGAAGAGCGTCGAGCGCAGCATCTCGACCATGTGCGCCGGCAGCGGCTTGCCACCGACCTCCGAAGCACCGCCGTGCAGCGCCAGCACGTCTTCGGCGATGGCCAGTGCAACGCTCGACCCGCAGACCTCTGAGGCATGCATGTTGCCGTCGATCCACACCGCCGGACGCACGCGGTCAGGCTCATGGCCGATCGTCAGCAGCAGCAGGTCGCGGCCGTCCGCGCTGTGCCCGATCGAGCGCAGGCGGGTCAGTTCGGGATACTGCTGTGCCCAGCTCTCCAGCTGGGCGACGATCTCGGCGTGGTCGAGGTACTTCTGTCTGAACATGCGGGCTCCGTGGGCAGTGGCTAATCGGCGAAAGCCACGATCTTGCCTCAGCGTGCCGCCGCGGCTTGGCGCAGCCCGGCGCAACGGCCGACCAGGCCAGGACGGCCTGAATAAGCGTGGGTGGCCCGGGGCGGACCGGCTGAAGTGTTGCTGCCATCCGTACCACCGGGGTGTGCAGTCTCAGCGCAACTTCGGTTGGGTCGAGCCCTCGGTGCTGGTCAGCGTGTTCAGAAACAGCACGATCTTGTCCAGCTCGACCTCGGTCAGGCCAGTGGGCTGCAGCAAGGGCGACTTGTTGGGGTCGGGCTTGCCACCGCTGGGCATGTAGCGCACAGCCTCTTTCAGGCTGGCCGCGCTGCCATCGTGCAAGTACGGGCCCGACAGTTCAACGCTGCGAAGCGTGGGCGTCTTGAAGGCGCCCCTGTCAGCCTCGTTCCTGGTGACGTTGAAGCGGCCGGGGACGAGCCGCTCTTTGCCGTGGCAAAGGCGCCCGATCCAGTTCGACGCCTGCGGGCCCCAGTATCGATCGGACGGCTGATGGGTGTGGACGCGGACTCGGCCTGAAAACCTTCATGAGTCCTGGAGCGCTGGCGGAGAGGGAGGGATTCGAACCCTCGGTACTGCATAACAGTACACCGGATTTCGAGTCCGGCGCATTCGACCACTCTGCCACCTCTCCTTTCTTGCGGTCCCTGGGGTCAGCAGGGAGGCGGGATTCTAGCCGAGCGTCTCTGCATCAACTGCACTTGCGACCGCCCTACGCCACCACCTGCAAGCGCAGCCCCGCGAGCCGCGCGTCGCCCGGCTCTGAGGTCCAGACCTGGCCCGGCGCCACGGGCCATGCATCGGTCATGGTGCCGGTGGTGACGATGTCGCCCGGGCTCACCTGCCACGCGGGCGAGTGCTGCGCCATCGCGCCGAGCCAGATTCGCAGCGCACTCAGCGGCCCGCCGAGCACGTTCTCGCCGAGGCCACGGTCCACCTCGGTGCCGCCACGGCGCAACGCCATCGACATGGCGCTCAGGTCAGCCCCCAGCGTCGGCCAGCCCGCCACCTGCACGCGCGGGCCGACGAACAGGCGGCCGTGCAAAGCGAAGTCCGCCACCGTGTCGGGCGCGGTGAAGCGCCAGTCGGCGCAGTGCGTGTGCACGATCTCGAAGCCATGCGCCACCCACTCCAGGCAGCCGGCCAGGGCCGCCTCGTCCATGCCGGCCTCGGGCGCGCGGGCGAAGCCGAACACCACTTCGGGCTCGATGCGCGGCTGCACCAGGCCCGTCACCGACAGCTGCCCCTCGGGCCCATCGAGCAAGGATGCGGTGCGGTCCCACACCGGCCCCCAGATGGGCGCGTGCACACCGTAACGGGCCCAGATGGTGCGGTTGGTGAAGCCGATCTTCCAGCCCAGCTGCCGCTCGCCGCGCGCCTGCCGCTGCTGGCGCACATGCTCGGCGACGACGTAGGCCTCGAGCAGGCCCAGGCCCGGTTGCTGAACCGAAGGCAGCGTCATCAGCCGCGCCTCGTCGTAGGCGGCCAGCAGTTCGGCCGCCAGTTCTGCGGTCGCCCCGCTCATGGCCGCAGCACCTGCAGCCCGCCCAGGTAAGGCCGCAGCGCCTGCGGGATGGCGATG
Source organism: Burkholderiales bacterium (assembly GCA_038331055.1). Taxonomy (GTDB): domain Bacteria; phylum Pseudomonadota; class Gammaproteobacteria; order Burkholderiales; family Burkholderiaceae_C; genus Rubrivivax. The sequence goes on along the minus strand of JBBQOR010000048.1, from coordinate 6,236 downwards.
CTGCCGTCGGCCATCTGGTGGTTCTCCAGCACCGCCACCAGCGCGCGCCCCACCGCCAGCCCCGAGCCGTTGAGCGTGTGCACGTACTCGACCTTGCCCTGCGCGTTGCGAAAGCGCGCCTGCATGCGCCGCGCCTGGAAGGCCTCGCAGTTGCTGCACGAACTGATCTCGCGGTAGCAGCCCTGCGCCGGTAGCCAGACTTCGAGGTCGTAGGTGCGGGCGCTGCCGAATCCCATGTCGCCGCTGGCCAGCGCGACCACACGATAAGGCAGCTCGAGCTTCTTCAGCACCGCTTCGGCGTGCCCGACCATCTGCTCGAGGGTGGCGTCGCTGTGCTCGGGGTGCACGATCTGCACCATCTCGATCTTGTCGAACTGGTGCTGGCGGATCATGCCGCGCGTGTCGCGCCCGGCGCTGCCGGCTTCGCTGCGAAAGCAGGGCGTGTGGGCGGTCAGCTTGATGGGCAGCTGCGCCGCATCCAGTATCTGCTCGCGCACCGTGTTGGTCAGCGGGATCTCCGAGGTGGCGATCAGGTACTGCTCTGGTTGCGTCGCATCACCGCCCTTGCGCACGATGAACATGTCGTCGCCGAACTTGGGCAACTGCCCGGTGCCTTCGAGCACTTCGCGGTTGACGACATAGGGTGGGTAGCACTCGGTGTAGCCGTGCTCCTGCGTCTGCGTGTCGAGCATCAGCTGTGCCAGTGCGCGGTGCAGCCGCGCCGCGGGGCCGCGCATGAAGCCGAAGCGCGAGCCGGCCAGCAGCGCACCGGTTTCGAAGTCCAGCCCGAGCGGCCCGCCCAGATCGACATGGTCGCGCGGCGTGAAGGGCAACGCTTGCGGCTCGCCGCCCTGCGGGCTCCAGCGCCGCAGCTCGACGTTGGCGCTCTCGTCGGCGCCGTCGGGCACCGCGGCCTGCAGCAGGTTGGGCAGGCTCATCAGCAGGTGTTGCAGTTCGGCCTGCAGCGCCGGCAGACGGTCGGCGCAGCGCTGCTGTTCGTCGGCGATGCCGGCGACTTCGGCCATCTGCGCGCTGCTGTCTTCGCCGCGGCCCTTGAGCTGCCCGATCTGCTTGCTCAGCGCGTTGCGCCGTGCCTGCAGCTGCTCGCTGGCGGTCTGGATCTGCTTGCGCTCGGCCTCCAACGCGACGAAGCGCGCCGCGTCTAGAAAGGGTTGCGGCTTGCGCCGGCGTTCAAGCTGCGCGACCACGGCGTCGAGGTCGCGGCGCAAAAGGCTGATGTCGATCATGGGGGAATCTCTGTCTGGAGCTATGGCAATCGGATGTCAAAACGGCGCCTGCAGGGCGCCGTTTACGGGGTCGGGCGCAGGCAGTGGGCGTCAGGATCGGGAGGCCGCCAGCTCGGCCATGCTGCGATCACCCAACCCGCGCGGCAGCGGAAAGCGCACGTCCTCGTACACACCGTCCATCTTGCGGATCGACAGCGCGCCAAACTGGCGCAGCCGCGCAATCACCTGCTGCACCAGGATGTCGGGCGCCGAGGCGCCGGCCGTCAGGCCCACGCGACGGCGGCCCTCCAGCCACTGCGGCAGCAGGGCCTCGGCGTCGTCCACCATGTAGGCCACGGTGCCCAGCCGCTCGGCCAGTTCACGCAGGCGGTTGCTGTTGCTGCTGGTCGGGCTGCCGACGACGATGACCACGTCCACCGCAGGCGCCATCACCTTGATCGCGTCCTGCCGGTTCTGCGTGGCGTAGCAGATGTCCTGCATCTTCGGCTCGCGCACGTGGGGGAAGAAACGCTTCACCTCGGCAAGGATCTGCGCCGCGTCGTCCACCGACAGCGTGGTCTGCGTGACCACCGCCAGCTTGTTTCCGCGCGGTCGCACCGCCGCCACGTCAGCGGTCTCTTCGACCAGATAGATGCCCTCGGAAAGCTGGCCCATCGTGCCTTCCACCTCGGGGTGGCCCTTGTGGCCGATCATGATGAACTCATAGCCTTCCTTGGCCAGCTTGGCCACCTCGACGTGCACCTTGGTGACCAGCGGGCAGGTGGCGTCGAACACCTGGAAGCCGCGCTCGCCGGCCTCCACGCGCACCGCCTTGCTCACGCCGTGCGCGCTGAAGACCAGCGTGGCCCCGGGCGGCACGTCGGCCAGGTCCTCGATGAAGATCGCGCCCTTGGCCTTCAGGTCGTTGACCACATAGGTGTTGTGCACGATCTCGTGGCGCACATAGATCGGCGCGCCGAACTTCTGCAGCGCCCGCTCGACGATCTCGATCGCCCGGTCCACCCCGGCGCAGAAGCCGCGCGGCTCGGCCAGGACCACTTCTTCGAGTTCGATCGCCATCGTCACAGTACTCCCAGCAGGCGCACGTCAAAGCGCACGCTGCAACCCGCAAGCGGGTGGTTGAAATCGAACAGCAGCCAGTCGCTGCCGCGCTCGCGCACCACGCCGGCATAGGCGGCCTGGCCGTCGGGGGTCGGAAACTGAACCACGTCGCCCACGTCATAGGCCGCATCGGCGTCGCCGAACTCGTCGAGCAGCGCGCGCTTGACGCGTTGCAGCAGCGCCGGGTTGCGTTCGCCGAAGGCCGCGCCCGCAGGCAACTCGAAGCTGCGCTCGGCCCCTTCGGGCAGGCCGATCAGCAGCGCCTCGACCGCCGGTGCCAACTGCCCGATGCCCAGCGACAGCGTGGCCGGCTTGTCGTCGTAAGTGTCGACGACGGCCGCGCCGCCAGGCCCGCTGAGCCGGTAATGCAGCGTCAGGAACGAACTGGGCTGGACGGTGGGGATCAAGACAGGTGGCACGAAGAGGGTTGTTGGGCGGGCGCTAGACTGAGGCAGATTCTACGAGGCGCCGCCGCCCGGCCGGCCGTCACACCATGTCGATGAAAGACCTGCCCGCCGAGCAACGCCCGCGCGAAAAGCTGCTCGCCCGCGGCCCCGCGGCCCTGGCCGACACCGAGCTGCTGGCCCTGCTGCTGCGCACCGGCTACCGCGGCCGCGGCGTCTTCGCGCTGGCCGAGGACCTGCTGGCGGCCTGCAACGGCCTGGCCGGGCTGCTGCAAGCCGATCTGTCGCAGCTGGCTCGCGTCAAGGGCCTGGGGCCGGCCAAGCGGGCCGAACTGGCCGCCGTGATGGAGCTGGCGCGGCGCGCGCTGGCCCAGCAGATGCGGGCCGCGCCGATTTTCGACTCGCCGCAGCACGTGAAGGACTACCTTGCGCTGCAACTGGCCGGCCAGACGCGCGAGGTGTTTGCCGTGCTCTTCCTGGACGCCCAGCAGCGGCTGCTGCATTGGCAGGAGATGTTCAGCGGCACGCTGACGCAGACCAGCGTCTACCCGCGCGAAGTGGTGCGGCGCGCGCTCGAACTCAATGCCGGCGCGGTGGTGCTGGCGCACAACCATCCGTCGGGTGTGGCCGAGCCCTCGCGCGCCGATCAGTACCTGACGCAGACGCTGAAGAGCGCGCTGGCGCTGGTCGACGTGCGCGTGCTCGACCACATGGTGGTGGGGCGAGGGAGCGTGGTCTCGATGGCCGAGCGTGGGTTGCTGTGAGCACACCGCGTGGCTGACGAACCGAAACCTGCACGCTCTTCGGGCAGCTATCGAAGCGACAGCCTGCAAGACCTGGCCGCGCTGCGCGATGCGCTGCAGCAGCAACGCGCCGAGGCCGAGGTCGCCGCGCGTCAGCTGCGCGAACAGCGCCTTCAGGCCGAACGCCTGGCGGCGCTGTTCGCCAACGCGGTCGGGCCCGTGACCGCACTGCGCCCGCATCGGCGCGCCGATCTGCGCCGCCCGCTGCCGGCCCCCTGGCCGCGACAGCGCGAAGCCGACGAGCGCGCGGCGCTGGCCGAAGCGCTGTCCGATGAGGTCGACGTGGAGTCGCTGCTGCAGACCGACGACGGGCTGAGCTTTCGCCGCCCCGGCGTCGGCCCCGAAGTGGCCACCCGGTTGCGCCGCGGCCACTGGGCCATCCAGTCTCAGATCGACCTGCACGGCCTGCGACGCGACGAAGCGCGGGATGCCCTCGCGGCGTTCGTGCGCGAGTCGATGCGCCGCGGCGACCGCTGCGTGCGCGTGGTGCACGGCAAGGGGCACGGCTCGCCCGGCCGCCAACCGGTGCTCAAGCAGAAAGTGCAGCGCTGGTTAGCGCAATGCGGTGAGGTGATCGCCTTCGCACAGGCCAGTGGCCCGCAAGGCGGCGCCGGGGCGCTGATCGTGCTGCTGGCCGGCCAGCCGCCGCGCCGCTCGCAGCGTGGATAAACGCGGCCGGGTTTCGACCGGCTACGCGCCGATCATGCGCGTGGCGGCGGCCACGATGCCCTGCGCCGCAGCGGCACCGGGCTGAATCTCCAGCAGCAGCTTGCGCCGCTGCACCGACTCGCGCACGGCAGGGTCCAGCGGGACTTCGCCCAGCAGCTCGACGCGCAGCGCGCGCTCCAGCGTCGGGTTGACGTAGCGGTCGATCACTTGCTGCAACTGCTGGCGCACCGCGCGGCCCTCACCGGCATGCCGCACCTGGTTGACCAGCAGGTGGATCAGCGTGCGTTGCTGCATGCCCGCCAGCACCTTGATGGTGGCGTAAGCGTCGGTCAGCGAGGTGGGCTCCGGGGTGGCCACCACCAGCACATCGGCGGCCAGCGAGACGGTGTACAGCACCACATCGCTGATGCCGGCGCCGGTGTCGAGCAGTATGCGGTCATAGCGCGGGGCCATTTGATCGACCACCTGCTGCAACTGCTCGCGCACCTCGGGCGTCATGCGCGAGTACTCGACCATGCCCGAGCCCGCGAGCAGCACGGAAAAGCCACCGGGCGCCGCTACGACGGCCTCGTCAAGCGGCACCCTGCCGGTGAACACGTCGTGCAGCGTCACCTTGGGTACCAGGTCGAGCATGACATCCAGATTGGCCAGCCCGAGGTCGGCGTCGAGAACCAGCACACGCTGGCCCTGGCGCGCCAGTGCCGCGGCCAGGTTGGCAGCGACGAAGGTCTTGCCGACACCCCCCTTGCCGCTGGTGACGGCAGTGATGTTGGCATGGCGCACGGCCAGCGGCTGGCCCGGCGGAAGCGTCATTCGTGGTCCTGGAAGGTTTCGAACAGCATACGCCGCTCTTCGTTGGTGACCACCAACGACGCCGCAGGCTCCAGATGCACCAGGTTGCGGCCCAGCGTCTTGGCGCGGTAGAGCTGCTTGTCGGCACGCTCGAACCACAGCTGCGCCGACGAGCGCACCCACGGCGGCGCAAACGCTCCGCCCACGCTGACGGTGGCGCGAATGGCCACGTTCATGCCCAGCAACACGGAGGTCTCTTCGACCCGGCGGCGCACCCGCTCGGCCACCGTGGTGCCGAAGGCCACCGGGCAGTTCGGCAGCACGATGGCGAACTCCTCGCCGCCCGCGCGCGCCACCAGATCCATCGGCCGCACCACGTCGAGCAATGCACCGGCCACCGCCTTGAGCACCAGGTCGCCCGCGGCATGGCCGTGGGTGTCGTTGACACGCTTGAAGTGGTCGATGTCCAGCACCAGCAGCAACGCGGGCTCGCCGTTGCGCGCCACGCGGTCGATCTCGCGCTCGAGCGCATGGTCGAAGCTGCGCCGGTTGGCCAGGCCGGTCAGCGCATCGCGGCTGGACAGGTCCACCAGCGTGTCGACCAGCGCCTGCGTCCACGCGGCGCTGCCGGGCTCACCCGCGGGCTGGGGCTGGCCGGCCTGGCGCAGCAGTTGCAGCGCACGGTCGAAGTCCGGCGCTGCCAGGCCAGTGCTCGGGGCTGTACTCGGGTGAGTACTTGGGTGAGTACTCGGGTGGGGCAGCGTTGAGTCCACGCGATCAGTATGGTCGGGTAAGGAGCACAGTGGGCAGATTCGATCCAGTCTATCAGCGGCCCGACACGGCCACTGGCTCGAAATGCCGGGCTTTCGGCCGCCATCTCCGCGCGTCGGCGCCGCGGGCGCCATCGCACACTGCACCACCGCCCTGGCCACCCGATGCCCGCTGCCCTGCTGCCCCGACCCGCACCGAGTCCGTCGCCACCTGACAACGAGTTCACGTTCTCTCACGCCGACTTCGAACGCGTGCGCGCGCTGATCTATCGGCATGCCGGCATCAGCCTGCACGACGGCAAGCGGGCGATGGTCTACAGCCGACTGACACGCCGTCTGCGCGACAGCGGGGAGCGCGACTTTGGCGCCTACCTGCGCCGGCTTGATGCGCTGCCGGCAGGCCACGAACAGTGGCAGGAGTTCGTCAACTGCCTGACGACCAACCTGACC
>JBBQOR010000047.1:0-9100 GCA_038331055.1 Burkholderiales bacterium | reverse complement strand
CAGCGTCAGCGGTGTGAGCGCGGCCGACAAGGTCTACGACGGCAGCCGCACGGCGCAACTCAGCGGTGGACAGGTTGCGGGGCTGGTGAGCGGCGAGACGCTGACGCTTGGCACCAGCGGCTTGTTCGACACCCAGGACGCCGCACGCGACAAGCCGGTGACGGTCAGCGTGTCCCTGTGCGACGGCGCCGTCGGGGCCGGCCGCGCAGCCAACTATGCGTTGAGCACACCGACGCTGAGCACAGGCGCCAGCATCGGTGCCAGGCCGGTCAGCGTGAGCGGTGTGAGTGCGGCCGACAAGATCTACGACGGCAACCGCACCGCGCAGCTTAGCGGCGTACAGGTGGCCGGATTGGTCAGCGGAGAGTCACTGACACTCGGCACCAGCGGCCTGTTCGACACCCAGGACGCCGCCCGCGACAAGGCGGTGGCGATCAGCCTGTCTCTGACCGATGGCGCGGCCGGCGCCGGCCGCGCCGCCAACTACGCCATGAGTACGCCGATGCTGAGCACACGCGCCAGCATCGGCGCCAAGCCGGTCAGCGTCAGCGGCGTGAGCGCGGCCGACAAGGTCTACGACGGCAGCCGCACGGCGCAACTCAGCGGTGGACTGGTTGCGGGGCTGGTGAGCGGCGAGTCGCTGACGCTCGGCACCAGCGGCTTGTTCGACACCCAGGACGCCGCGCGCGACAAGGTCGTGACCATCAGTGTCTCTCTGGCCGATAGCTCAGCCGGCGTCGGCCGCGCCGCCAACTACGCGTTGAGCACGCCGACGCTGACCACCAACGCCAGCATCGGTGCCAAGCCGGTCAGCGTGAGCGGCGTGAGTGCGGCCGACAAGATCTACGACGGCAACCGCACCGCGCAGCTCAGCGGCGGACAGGTGGCCGGATTGGTCAGCGGAGAGGCGCTGACACTCGGCACCGACGGCCTGTTCGACAGCAAGGAAGCGGGCCGCGACAAGCCGGTACTGATTTCGGTCGTGCTGGCTGACGGTGCCGCTGGCAGCGGCCGCGCGGTCAACTACACGCTGAGCACGCCGACGCTGGACGCGCGCGCGGGCATCGATGCCAAGCCGGTCAGCGTCAGCGGTCTGGTGGCCGCCGACAAGGTCTACGACGGCAACACGGCCGCCACGCTCAGCGGCGGCGCGGTTGCCGGCCTGATCGGCAGCGAGCAGCTGAACCTGGTCACCAGCGCCAGCTTCGACGACCGCAACGTAGGCGCGCGCAAGCTGGTCAGCGGCAGCGTGGCGCTGGCCGATGGCGCCGCGGGCGGGCTGGCCGCCAACTACACGCTGTCCGGCGCGACGCAGTTGCAGGCACGAGCCGACATCAGCCCGCGCGGCGTTTCGGTCAGCGCCGTCGGCGCTGCCGACAAAGTCTTTGACGCGACGTCCACCGCCAGCATCACCAGCTGGCAGCTGAGCGGCGTGTTGCCCGGTGAGCAGGTGGCGGTGGCCGCCGGCAGCGGCCGCTTCGACAACGCCAACGTGGGCAGTGCCAAGACTGTCACCGGCACCGCCAGCACGCTGAGCGGCACGGGCGCCTCAAACTACGCGCTGGTGCAGCCGGTCGGCCGCGGCAGCGCCGGCATCACGCCGGCTACCTTGAGCTATGTCGCCGATGCGGCCGAGGGCTTTTTCGCCTCGCCGCTGCCAGCGCTGGGCGGCACCGTGACCGGCTTCGTCGGGCCCGACTTGCTGAGCACCGCGACCACCGGCACGCTGGCCTTCACTACATCGGCGGCGATCAACTCGCCGGCCGGCCTGTACCCGATCTTCGGCAGCGGGCTGTCGGCGCTGAACTACCGCTTCGAGCAGGCGGCCGCCAACGCGCTGGCCTACACGCAGCGCCCGCAGCGGGTGCAGGACACCGCGCTGACCACCGCCACCGCGCAGCAACTGGCGAACTCGCAGCTGGGTCTGCTGCCTGCGGCGTTGGGGACAAGCCCGACCAGCGGACGTGTCTTCGACGCCGTGCTGCCCACCGCCGCGGGCACGCCCGGTGGCGGTGTGTCATTCGGCCCGCTGGACCTCTCTGGCATGTCGCAGGACGCGATTGCCAACGTGCTGGCGACGCGCGAGCGATTCAAGCAAGCGCTGTTCGCCGAGGCCATCCAGCGGCTCGAGCGCGATCCGACGCTGGCCGATCTGGCCGACTGCAATACGCTCGAGCAGGCCAGCGCCGGCACCTGCGTCGTGACCGACGCCATCCGCGATCGCCTCATGGCTTCGCGCACTCGGCTCGCGCTGCAGACGCCGACCGGGCCGTCCGCGCCTGCAGGCCAAGCCACACAGGAGCCCACACGCGTGGCAGGTGTACCGCCCGTGGTGGCCGCAGCGCCCGTGGTACCACCAGCGCCGTCGCAGGGCGCCACGCCAGCCGCGCCGCCGACGACTGCCGCACCGACGATGGCGGTGGCCCCGACACTGCCCGCCGCGGCGGCGCTGCTGAGTTCACCCCTGCCCGGCATCATCGACCCGGTGCTGCCCGCACAGCGCAGGCCGGTGCGGCTGGCGGCCTTGCCGCAGATCCAGCGCAAGGTGGCGGTGCTCATCGGCATCGACGCCTACGCCGACAAGCGCATCCCGTCGCTTGACAACGCGGTGGCCGATGCGCGCGCCGTCGGCCGTACGCTCGAGCAGACTCTGGGCTACGAGACGCTGGTGCTGGCCAATCCGAACCGCGACAGCATCATGCGCACGCTCAACAAGCTGGCGCTGGAGCTCGAGCCGCAGGACTCGGTGGTCGTCTACTACGCCGGCCACGGCGAGGTGGTCGAGAAGACCGGCCAGGGCTACTGGCAGGCCGCCGACGCCGACCCGGCGCGTCCGGAAACCTGGATCTCGAACAACGACATCGGCCGCTTGCTCGGCCGCATTGGCGCCACCCAGGTGGCGTTGATCTCCGACAGCTGCTTCTCGGGCTCGCTGCTGGGCGAGGAGCGGATCCGCGGCATCAGCACGGCAGGCGACGCGAGTGCGCTGCTGCAGCGGCGCGCGGCGGTGGTGATGACGTCCGGCGGCAACGAGCCGGTGTTCGATGCCGGCAAGAACGGCCATTCGCCCTTCGCCTGGAACCTGATGCGCACGCTGGAGCGCGTCAACACCTGGCGCCCGGGCAGCAACGTGTTCGAGGCGGTGCGCTTTGCCGTCGCGCGCGAACTGCCGCAGCGCCCACAGTACGGCGCCTCGCGGCTGGGCGGTCACCAGACCGGCAGCGACTACGTGTTCGAGCAGCGCCAGTTCGAGGGTCTCCCGCGCTGAGGCCGGGCGGGGATGATCGATGAGCCTGCTGGTCTGCTCGGGTGCCGGCACGCAGTGCACGATGGGTCTGGCGCCGGCCACATTGATGGTGCTGCCGCTGTCCGGGGTGAGCAGCGGCGGGGGGCCGCCGGCCGCACACATCGGCGACCACCTGCCACTGGTCAATATGCTGCCCTTCGGGCTGTGCCGCAGCCCGGCCAACCCGGTGGTGGCGGCCGCCACTGCCGCCGCCAGCGGCACGCTGACGCCGATGCCCTGCATCCCGAACACGCCCGCGCCGTGGAGCCCGGGTGCGGCCACGGTGCTGCTGGGCGGCCAGCCGGCGCTGTCGCAGGCCTCGCAGCTGTCTTGCCTGTGGGCCGGCACGATCAGCATCACCAACGCCGGGCAGACGAACACATCGGTACCTTGATCCGACGCCGCCCGTCGGCAGCCGCGCTACATCACCAGGTCGAACGATGCCGGCGGCAGGCCGCGTTGCTGGCGCTCATGGATGGCCACGAACGCCGCCTGCAGCCGGCGCACCGCGGCGCCAGTGTGCAGCGACGCGGCACCGGGCAGCGCATGCGCCAGCCGCGCGCGCAGTGCCGCCAGCACCGCGGGCTGCGCCGACAGCTCGAGCGCACGCGCTTCATACACTTCGGCGTTCGACGTCACCAGCTCGGGCAGCCCCACCGACAGCAGGTGGCTGCTCGCCACACGCGAAGCAAAGCTGCGCCCCTGCAGCGTCAGCAGCGGCAGACCGGCGCGCAGCGCGTCGGCGGCGGTGGTGTGGGCGTTGAAGGGGAATGTGTCGAGAAACAGGTCGGCCAGGGCATGTCGCGCCAGGTGACGCGGCAGCGACAGGCGACCGGCGAAGACCAGCCGTGCGGCGGCCACGTGATGCTGCTCGGCCGAGCGCTGCAGGTTGTGCACGGTCTCTTCGGCGCCGCGCATCAGCCACAGCACGCTGCCCGGGCGCTGGCGCATCAGGCGCATCCACAGCGCAAACATCTGCGGCGTGATCTTCAACGGGTCGCAGAAGCAGCAGAACACGAAGCCGGCTTGCGGCAGGCCATGCTCGGCGCGCAGCACCGGGGCCGGGTCGGGCGCCAGGCCGTCGTCGTAGCACCAGAAACTGCCGGGCAGCCGCACGATGTGTTCTGCGAAGTGCGCCTCGGCCTCGGGCGGCACCACGGTGGCGTCGGCCAGCAGGTAGTCCAGCGCCTGGCAGCCCAGCGTGCCGGTGTAGGCCAGGTAGGCCACCTGCAGCGGGGCCGGCCGTCGCAGCAGGATGCCCAGGCGCCCGCGCCGGGTGAAGCCACCCAGGTCGACCACGATGTCCAGGCGCAGTTCGCGCACGCGGGCCGCTGCGCGTTCATCGTCCAGCGCGTGCAGATCGAGCCACTGGTCGAACGCGCCGCGCAGTCGCTGGCGCACCGGGTCGTCTCCGGGGGGCGTGGTCGACAGCGCGATGGTCTCGAAGCGGGCGCGGTCGAAGCTCGCGAAGGCGTGCGCCATCAGGTGGGCAACCGGATGCGGCCGGTAGTCGCCGCTGAGCCAGCCGATGCGCAGGCGATGGTCTGCGGTGCGTGCTGGGGCAGCCGTCGACGCGGGGGCGGGGGCCGGCAGAAGCCACAGCGCGGCATGCGCGGCGGCCGCATTGCGCTGCAGGGCAGGGTCGTCGGTCAGTGCGAACAACGAGAAGGGCAGCGCTTGCTCAACGCCATCGGACACTCCATGAAGGTGTCTGTCGACTTCGGCGGCGAAGCCGTCCCAGCGGCACAGCTTGCCCAGCGCATGCAGCCGCCGTGCGCGTGCCATCGGGTGCGCCGGGTTCAGACGCAGGATGGTGTCGCAATCGGCCACCGCCGCGGCCCAGCGGTGCTCGGTCAAGGCCCAGGCCGCGCGGGCATCGAGCGCCGCGATGCCCTGTGGCTGCAACTGCACCGCCCGGTCGAAGCACTCTGCGGCGCGCCCGGCTTGTCCCGACGCGGCAAGCGCCTGGCCAAAGTTGGACCAGGCCGCGGCGTCGCCGGGGTCGAGAGCCAGCGCACGCTCGACTGCCGTGCGCGCGCGCTCGGGCTGCTGAAGCGACAGCCACGCCGCCGCCTCGTTGTTCCATCCAGCGGCGTGCCCGGGCTGCAGTTGCTGCGCGCGTGCGCAATCGGCGAGCGCTTCGGGCCAGCGTTGAAGGGCGCCCCAGGCTGCGGCGCGGTTGGCCAGCACCTGCGCATCGTCGGGCTGCAGGCGCAGCGCCTCGCTGTAGTGTTCGACCGCCCGCATCGGCTGCCCGAGGCGCGCCAGCACCATGCCCAATTGAAGATGGCCGGTCGCGCGCGCGGGCTGCAAGGCCAGGCTGCGGGCCAGCGCGGCCTGGGCCGCATCGAGCCTGCCCAGACGAGCCAGCAGCACACCCCGGTTGAAGCTGGCGTCCGCATGCGCTGGCATCGCGACGAGCGCGTGCTCGAAGCTGTGCAGCGCCTCGTCGTCGCGGCCCAGCGCCTGCAGCACGCTGCCGCGGTTGTTGGCCGCATCGGCATGATCGGGCATCAGCGCCAGCGCGGCGTCCAGATGCTGCAGCGCCACTGCGTGTGCGCCCTGTTGCAGCAGGGCAGCGCCCAGGTTGGAGTGCGCATGCGCGTGGTCGGGCTCCAGCACCAGCGCCTGCCTGATCAGGCGCGCCGCCGCGTGGGCGTCGCCGCGCTGCAACTGCAACACGCCCAGCAGATGCAGCGCGTCGGCATGCGCGGGTGCGCGGGCGAGCAACTGCTCATAGCCGGCCTGGGCGTGGTCGAGCCGGCCTTCTCGGTGCGCCTGCAGCGCCTCGTAGAACAGCGTGTCGTCGGGGGCCGGGGGCAGGGCGGGCACGCACAGATTGTCGGGCCGGCGCGACACCGAGGCCCTCTCGGTCGTAGCATCATGTGGAGGACCGCCCGCGAGCTGCCATGACGCCCGACGACGACGAAACGACTGCACCGCGCCCCCAGTGGGCGAGCGCGCCGCCTGCGGCGGACGGGCGCACGCAGCGCATCGATCGCACCGCGATGTACCAGCCCACCGGCGTCTACGACCGCACGCTGACGCCCGGCGCCCCGGCACCGAGCCCCGACGCGGTGGGGGGCAACGAGCTGCCGATGGGCACCTATCTGGGCGAGTTCGAGATCACCAGCGTGATCGGCGAGGGCGGTTTCGGCATCGTCTACCTGGCGACCGACCACTCCCTGCAGCGCAGGGTGGCGCTCAAGGAGTACATGCCCTCGTCGCTGGCGGCGCGTGCCGGCGGCACGCAGGTGCAGGTGAAGTCCGAGCGCTACCGCGAGACCTTCGAGGCCGGGCGCAAGAGCTTCGTCAACGAAGCGCGGCTGCTGGCCCAGTTCGATCACGCCTCGCTGGTCAAGGTGTACCGCTTCTGGGAGGCCAACGGCACCGCCTACATGGTGATGCCGTTCTACGAGGGCGTGACGCTGAAGGACCTGCTGCGCCAGCTGGGCCGCCCGCCCGACGAGGCCTGGCTGAAGACGATGCTCGGCCCGCTGACCGAGGCGCTTCGCGTGCTGCATGCCGAGCAGTGCTATCACCGCGACATCGCCCCCGACAACGTGATCCTGCTCGGCGGCAGCCACGCGCGGCCGCTGTTGCTGGACTTCGGCGCGGCGCGGCGCGTGATCGGCGACATGACGCAGGCGCTGACCGTGATCCTGAAGCCGGGCTACGCGCCGATCGAGCAGTACGCCGAGGTGCCGGGCATGAAGCAGGGTGCCTGGACTGACATCTACGCGCTGGCGGCCGTGGTCTATTTCGCGATCGTCGGCCGTACGCCTCCACCGGCGGTCGGCCGGCTGCTCCACGACAACTACATGCCGCTGACGAAGACCGCCGCCGGCCGCTACAGCGAGCCCTTTCTGCGCGCCATCGACCGTGCACTGGCGGTGCGCGCCGAGCAGCGCACGCCGACCATCGAGCAGCTGCGCCAGGAGATGGGTTTTGCGCCAGCGCCCGGCGGGCGCCACGACGCCGGGGTGACCGACATCACGCTGTCGCTGGACGATGCCGGTGCGGCACCCGGCGCGGCCTTCGATCAGCCGCCGACGATGGTGATGCCACGGCCGGGTTCGGCGCCGCCTGCGGCCGAGTACGCGCCGACGATGGTGATCCCGCGGCCGGCCGCGGCCGCGGCGCCGCAGCCTGCGGCCGCGTACGAGCCGACGATGATCATTCCGCGGCCGGCGGCAGCCGAGCAGGCTGATCGGCGCGCTGCAGCGGCAGCGGCGGCGGCAGTGTCGCCAGGGTCCGGGTCAGCGCGGGGCATGCTCGTGGGCGGTGCCGTGGTCGTCGTGTTTGCCGCCCTGGCCTTCGGGGGCTGGCGGCTGATGGCCAGCAAGCCCGAGGCCCCGCTGGTCGTGTCGGTGCCGGTGCCTAACGCGCCGGCGGGCCCGGCGGCGACGGCGGCGGCGCCGGCCGTGTTCGACCCCTCGGCCGAGTTCGACCGCGTGGTGCAGGCGCAGACGACGGGCTTCACGGTGCGGGCCCAGGCGGGCCGACCGTCCTTTCGCATCGGACGCGACAAGCTGGCCTTCACCGTCGAGGCCGAGCGCGAAGGCTTCGTCACCGTGCTCGCTTACGACAGCAGCGGCCTGATGATCCAGCTCTACCCGAACGACCGCGTCAAGAGCCTGCGCGTCAAGCCCGGACAGCCGCTGAAGCTGCCGCGGCCCGAGAACCCGATCGACATCACCGAGCCCGCCGGCAACAACCGGCTTCTCGTGATGGTGTCGACTTTGCCGCGCGACTACGCCGCACTGTCGCCGGCGCGGCTGGAGGACTACCGCACGCTGCCCACCGGTGCCGACGCACAGCGGCTGCTTGCGGCCCACAGCGGCCCGCTGCCGCTGCTGCTGGGCAGGCCGGTCTGTCCGGCCACCGGCCCGTGCACCGACGAGTACGGCGCGACCGTGCTGCCCATCGAGGTGGTGCGCTGAACCCCTCGGGGCCGAGCGGGCCGCCGCGTCGCCGCCTTCCGCTTCGATGAACAAGGCCTTCACGAAGGAACCCGACGGCGACGCCGCGGAAGACGACGAGGACCTCCCCGGACTGCCGCCGCTGCCGCCGGGCACGCGCAACTACATGACACCCGATGGCTACGCACGGTTGCGCGCCGAGTTGATGGGCCTGCTCGACGAGGAACGCCCGAAGATCGTCGAGGTGGTGTCGTGGGCGGCCAAGAATGGCGACCGCTCTGAGAACGGCGACTACCTCTACGGCAAGAAGCGGCTGCGCGAGATCGACCGCCGCATCCGTTTCCTGACCAAACGCCTGGACGTGGCCGAGGTGGCGGACCCCTCGGTGCATTTCGGCAGTGAGCAGATCTTCTTTGGCGCGACCGTCACCTACGCCACCGCCGACGGCACGCAGCGCACGATCACCATCAAGGGGGTCGACGAGTCTGACAGCCTGAGCGGCGAAGTCAGCTGGATCGCGCCGGTGGCGCGCACCTTGCTGAAGGCGCGCGTCGGCGATGAACTGCAGCTGATGACGCCTGGCGGCCTGGAGTCGATCGAGGTGCTCGAGGTGCGCTACCCGGCGCCGGTTCGCGCGGACTGACCCGCGAGCAAACGCCCGGCGCCGATGCGCTAAGGCCGGACCCGGTTCACCTTCAACACCACCGGCACCCGACGTACCGAGCGCAGCACGTCGGCCAGATGCAGCCGGTCGCGCACGCTGACCAGCAGCTGCAGCTCGGTGGCTTCCTCGGCGACGCCACTGCCCATGTCCAGGTGCGTGATGTCGGCCTCGGCCGCTGCGATCGCCGCGGCCACCTGGGCCAGCACGCCCTTGCCGTTGCTGACCAGC
>JBBQOR010000046.1:0-9385 GCA_038331055.1 Burkholderiales bacterium | reverse complement strand
CCTGGTGCGGCCTAGGCCCCTTTTCAACTCGATCCGCGTTTTCGGCGCGGTTGGTGGACACCTAACAACTCTTTTACTTGTGCTCCCGGGCCCATCGCCTGCACGTGATGGCGCAGGGCCGCTTGTCTCCTGCGGTGCCGGTGGCCGAGGCCACGGTGGAACAGATCGGCGCCTGGATGAGCGGGCTGTGGCAGGACGGGGCCGTGACAGCGTCCACAGCGCAAACAGCGCCGACAGCGCTGACCGCTCAGGACCCTGCTGCCAATGCGGTGCACTGAAGATGCTCAAGCTCGAAGCCCGCCCGCAAGCCAGCACGCTGATGTCGCTGGCCAGTCCGCTGCTGGCCTTGGCGCTGACGGTGCTGGTGGGGGTCGGCCTGTTCATGCTGCTGGGCAAGGACCCCCTGCGCGGCTTGCAGATGTTTTTCGTCGAGCCGGTGCTTAGCCTGTACGCGCTGTCGGAACTGAGCGTCAAGGCCACGCCGCTGATCCTGATCGCGCTGGGACTGGCGGTGTGTTTCCGCAGCAATGTGTGGAACATCGGCGCCGAGGGGCAGTACGTGATGGGCGCACTGTTTGCCGGCTGGGTGGCGATGCAGGCGGGGCCGGACACGGCGTGGATGGGCCGCGCGATCGTTGTGCCCATCCTGCTGGCCGGCGTGCTGGGCGGCATGCTGTGGGCGGGCCTGGTGGCGCTGCTGCGCGACCGCTTCAATGCCAACGAGATCCTCGTCAGCCTGATGCTCGTGTACGTGGCGCAGCAGGTCGCCAACGCGCTGGTGTTCGGCCCCTGGAAAGACCCGCAGGGCTTCAACATGCCGCAGTCGGCGCTGTTCCACAGCAGCCTGCTGCTGCCGCCGCTGCTCGAGCGCACGCGGCTGCACGTGGGCTTCCTGCTGGCCCTGGTGCTGGCCGTGGTGGCGACGCTGTTCCTCTTCCGCAGCTTCCGCGGCTTTCAGCTGCAGGTCGGCGGGCTGGCGCCGGCGGCCGCCCGCTACGCCGGCTTCTCCGCCCGCGCCTCGCTGTGGACGGCGCTGCTGGTCTCGGGCGGGCTGGCCGGGCTGGCCGGCGCGATGGAGGTCGCCGGGCCGATCCGCCAGGTCACGCCGTACCTGTCCACCGGGCTGGGCTTCACGGCCATCATCGTCTGCTTCGTCGGCCGGCTGCACCCGCTGGGCATCGTCGGCGCCGGCGTGCTGCTGTCGCTGATGCTGATCGGCGGCGAACTGGCGCAGTCGCGCCTGGGCCTGCCCAACGCCATGGCCAGCGTGCTGCAGGGCCTGCTGCTGCTGATCCTGCTGGCCTGCGACACCTTCATCCACCAACGGCTGCGCCTGACGCGCAGCAGGGCCCGACCCGCATGAACGAGACCGCGCTGCTCATCAACACCGCGCTGGCCAGCGGCACCACGCTGGCGCTGGCCGCCCTCGGGCTGCTCATCAACGAGCGCGCCGGCGTGCTCAACCTCGGCGCCGAAGGCATGATGCTGGTGGCCGCGGTGGCCGGCTTCGCCACCGCGCTGCTCACCGGCAGCGACACCCTGGGCTTCGTCGCCGCCGCCGCCGCCGGCGCCGCGCTGGCCGCGGTGTTCGGGTTGCTGGTGATCTTTCTCAACACCAACCAGTACGCCACCGGGCTGGCACTCAGCCTCTTCGGCTACGGCTTCTCGGCCTTCGTCGGCGTGTCCATGGTCGGCAAGAGCCTGAGCCCGCGCCAGCAGTACGCGATGCCGGTGCTGTCGGACCTGCCCTTCGTCGGCCCGGCCTTCTTCAGCCACCATGCGATGGTCTACGTGGCGATGGCGCTGACGGCGGCCGTCGCCTGGTTCTTCTACCGCACGCGCGCCGGCCTCTTGCTGCGCGCGATCGGCGAGAACCCCGAGCCGGCGCACGCACTGGGCTACCCGGTGCGCCTGATCCGGCTGGCCGCCGTGTGCGCCGGCGGCGCGCTGTGCGGGCTGGCCGGCGCCTATGTGTCGCTGGTGACGGCGCCGCTGTGGGTGGAGGGCCTGACCGCCGGCCGCGGCTGGATCGCGCTGGCGCTGACGGTCTTCGCCACCTGGCGGCCGGCGCGCGCACTGCTGGGGGCCTATCTGTTTGGCGGCGTCACCGTGCTGCAGCTGAGTCTGCAGGCCGAAGGGGTGCAGATCTCGAGCCACCTGCTGACCATGCTGCCCTACGTGGCCACGATCGTGGTGCTGGCGGTGATCAGCCGAAACGCTGCCTTCATCCGCCTGAACATGCCGGCATCGCTCGGTAGGCCCTTTCGGCCCGGCTCATAATTTCGTGATTGATTCCCACCCCTGAAACCTGGAGAGCACGTCGATGAACGATTGGAATGCAAGCAAGCTGAGTCGCCGCATCTTTGCGCTGGCGGGTCTTGCCGCCACCGCCGCCCTGGTGGGCTGCGGCAAGAAGGAAGAGCCGCCGGCCCCCGCCGCGCAGGCTCCTGCAGTCGCCCCCGCCCCCGCGCCCGAACCGCTGAAGGCAGCCTGGATCTACATCGGCCCCGTCGGCGACGCCGGCTGGAGCTTCGCCCACGACCAGGGCCGCAAGGCCGTCGAGGCGGAGATGGGTGACAAGGTCAAGACCACCTTCGTCGAGAAGGTGTCCTATGCCGACGGCGAGCGCGTGATCCGCGACCTGGCCAGCCAGGGCAACAAGGTCATCTTCGCCACCAGCTTCGGCTACATGGACGCCATGCTCAAGGTGGCTGGCGAGTTCCCCGACGTGAAGTTCGAACACGCCACCGGCTACAAGATGGCGGCGAACATGAACGTCTACGACGCCCGCTTCTATCACGACGCTTACGTCAGCGGCATCATCGCCGGCGGCATGACGAAGACCAACACGCTCGGCTTCGTCGCCAGCTTTCCAATCCCCGAGGTGCTGCGCAACATCAATGCCTTCACGCTGGGCGCGCAGAGCGTGAACCCGAAGATCCGCACGCGCGTGGTCTGGGTCAACACCTGGTTCGACCCCGAGAAGGAAGGCGCCGCGGCGCAGGAGCTCATCAACAAGGGCGCCGACGTGCTGCTGCAGAACACCGACTCCACCGCCGTGCTGCAGACGGCCGAGAAGAACGGCAAGTACGCCTTCGGCTGGGACAGCGACATGAGCAGCTACGCCCCGAAGGCGCACCTGGCCAGCAACATCGTCGATTGGAGCCCGTACTACAAGAAGACCATCAAGTCGCTGATGGACAACAGCTGGAAGGGTGAGCAACGCACGATCTGGGGCAAGCCTGAGGGCGCCAACGACGTGATCAAGATCGCCGACTTCGTGCCCGCAGAGCTCAAGACCAAGGCCGAGACCGCCATGGACGGCATCAAGACCGGCTCGCTCGAGGTCTTCACCGGCCCCATCGTCGGCAGCGACGGCAAGGAGCGGCTGGCCAAGGACACGAAGGCCGACCAAGCCTGGAAGGACAAGGTCGACTTCTACGTCAAGGGCGTCGAAGGCAAGCTGCCGTCGGACAAGAAGTGAACTTCAGCGATTGATCCGGGCCTGCGCCCGGGCTGAGAAGGGCCGCCTCGTGCGGCCCTTTCCGCTTTCGGCGATGGGGCCCGGAGCGTCGAGAAAAATCGCGCCGCCCAGCCCCGGCACACTGCCTCGGGTCAATCCGGATTCGGCACGACGCGCGAAGGCATAGCGTCAAGTCAGATTCTTGTCCGACCCATCTCAACCCGAGGAGAGCCTGATGGCCACTTTCGTCCTTGTCCACGGCGCCTGGCATGGCGGCTGGTGCTATCGCGATACGGCGCGTGCGCTGCGTGCTGCCGGCCATGATGTGTTCACGCCCACCCACACCGGCTTGGGCGAACGCGCGCACCAGGGCAGCGAGAACATCACGCTGGAGACCCACATCCGCGACATCATCGGCTGCATCGAGGCCGAGGAGCTGAACGACGTGATCCTGTGCGGCCATTCCTACGGCGGCATGGTCATCACCGGGGTGGCCGACCGCCTGGCCGCGCGCATCAAGGCGCTGGTCTACCTCGACGCCTTCGTGCCCGAGAGCGGCCAGTCGGTGATCGACCTGCTGCCCATCGCGCTGGGGCCCGAGGTGTCCGCCGGATTCATCGGCGCCTTCCGCGGCACCGCCACCGACGGCGGGCGCATGACGCCGATCCCCGCCGAAGGCTTCAACGTCAAGGCGGACAACCGCGACTGGGTCGACCGGCGCTGCGTGCCGCAGGCGCTGGCCACCTTCGAGATGCCGGTGCTGCTGACGGGCGCCGGCGCGGCGGTCACTCATCGCACCTACATCCTGGCCGACGGCTGGGACCCGAGCCCCTTCCGCCACTTCGCGGCCAGGTTCGAGGGCCAACCCGGCTGGAAGGTGGTCAAGCTGCCGAGCAGCCACGACGTGATGGTCGACCTGCCGCATGAACTGGCGGCCGAGTTGCTGACGCTGGCCTGAGCCTCAGCCGGCGGGCTGCGCCAGCGCGCGCAGCATCGCCTCGCATGCAGCCAGTTGCGCCAGCGTGACGAACTCGTCGGGCTGGTGAGCCTGCTCGATGGAGCCCGGGCCGCACACCACGGTCGGGATGCCGGCGCTCTGGAAGAGCCCGGCTTCGGTGCCGAAGGCCACCCGTGTGGTCCGCGTCTGGCCGGTCAGCCGCAGCGCCAGCAGCACGGCCGGATCGTCGTCGGCGGCCAGGAAAGCCGGGACCGAGGCGATCGACTCGAAGCGAAACCCTGCGCGTACATCCACCTGCCGCATCGCCGGCTCGAGCGCCGCGGCGCGCTGCTCGACGCTGGCCTGCATTGCCAGCACATCGGTGCCCGGCAGGTTACGGAACTCGTAATGGAAGCGGCAGTCCTCGGGCACGATGTTGTCGGCCACGCCGCCCTGGATGATGCCGGTGGCGGCCGTGCTGAAGGGCACATCGAAGCCGCGGTCGAAGGGGCCATGCGCGCGCCAGCCATCGGCCATGTCGGCCACATGCGCTACCACACGCGCCGCGGCCTCGATGGCATTCACCGCCTGCGGCGTCAGCGACGAGTGAGCCGGGCGGCCCTTGACGCAGCAGCGCCAGCGGTGCACGCCCTTGTGCGAGGTGGCGGGCACCATGCTGGTGGGCTCGCCGACGATGCACAGCCGCGGCGCGATGCCGGCGTCCTTGAGGTCGGCGATCAGCTCGCGCGCACCGAAGCAGCCGATCTCCTCGTCGTAGCTGAAGGCCAGGTGCACGGCGAACGGCAGGTCCTGCGCCAGCATCCAGCCGGCTTGCGCCACGGCCAGGCCGATGAAGCCTTTCATGTCGGCGCTGCCGCGCGCGTACAGGCGGCCCTCGTGCACGTGGCCCGACAGCGGGTCGGCGCGCCAGTCCTGGCCCTCCCACGGCACGGTGTCGGTATGGCCGGAGAGGATGACGCCGCCGGGCTTGCCCTCGCCCAGCGTGGCGAACAGGTTGGCCTTGCGCCGCTCGGCATCGAAAGTCAGGCGCAGCGGTACGCCCAGGCTGCGCAGGTGGTCTGCAATGCACTCGATCAGCGGCAGGTTGCTCTGGTCGCTGATGGTGTTCAGCCGTACCAGGCGCTGTGCCCACTGCAGGCCGTCGTCGGAAAGGGTGCGCGTGTTCATGAGCGCAATGTAGCCGCTGGCATGATGTGCCGATGGACCACCTGAACACCGACGCTGCCGAGCCCATCGATCGCAGCAGCATCCTCGCCGCGCAGCAACGCATCGCGGGCGACATCCGCCGCACGCCGCTGTGGCGGCTGCCGGGGGCCGCACTGGGCCTGCCCTGCGCCGAGGTCTGGCTCAAGCTCGAGCATCTGCAGGTCTCGGGCAGCTTCAAGGCGCGCGGCATGTTCAACCGGCTGCGCTCGCTGCCGCTGCCCGGCGCCGGCGTGATCATCGCCTCGGGCGGCAATGCGGGCATCGCCGTCGCCACGGCGGCGCAGGCGCTGGGCGTGGCCTGCGAAGTCTTCCTGCCGGCGCTCAGCAGCCCGGCCAAGCGGGCGCGGCTGGCCGAACTCGGCGCGCGCGTCGTCGACGGCGGCGAGACCTACGCCGAGGCTTACGCCGCCTGCCTGCAGCGCCAGGCGGCCAGCGGCGCGCTGCTGATGCACGCCTACGATCAGCCCGAGGTGGTGGCTGGCGCGGGCACGCTGGCCGCAGAGATCGAACAGGACGCCGGCCTGCCCGACCGCCTGCTGGTCAGCGTCGGCGGGGGCGGCCTGATCGCCGGCATCGCCGCCTGGCTGGGCGACCGCTGCCGCGTCGAGGCGCTGGAGCCGGTGGGCTCGCCCACGCTGCACGCCGCACGCGCGGCCGGCGCGCCGATGGATGTGGCAGTGTCGGGTCTGGCGGCCGATGCGCTGGGCGCGCGGCGCATCGGCCACATCGCGTGGCAACTCAACGGCCGGCTTGCCGCAGCGCACCTGCTGCCCGAGGCCGACATCGCGCTTGCACAGCGCCGGTTGTGGGATGACTTCCGGCTCGCCGTCGAACCCGCGGCCGCGCTGCCGCTGGCCGCGCTGTGGAGCGGCCTGGTGCGGCCGCGGGCGCACGAGCGCGTGGCCGTGGTGGTCTGCGGCGCCAACCTCGACCCCGCGAGCCTGAGCCCGGGCACGCTGTAGCCGGCAGCTCGCCTCGGTGACGATGTTCAAGACAGCTCGTGCAGGAAAACCCGCGCCGGCATATACTCGTCGGCTGGTCTCGGGTTCGAGGCCATTCGTTCATCCCCTCTGACACGCGTTCGGCAACCTCGTTGCCCGCACGTGCAGGCTCCTGACACGGAGCCGGTCGGCGGCGATGCCGTCGCCCCCCGATCCGTCCGCCGCAGCCGTCCTGGCCGCGGTCGTCAGCTTGCAAGCGACCTGACCCCGGCGCCCTCTGAACAGGGTGCCGATGGGCCCTGTGCCGTGCGCGCCAGCCGTGCCGTCATGCGCCCTTTCGCGAGAGAACGACCATGAGTTTCCAGACCCTGAACCTCGATGCCCGGCTGCTGCGTGCGCTGGCCGACGCCGGCTACACCGAGGCCACCCCGGTGCAGCAGCAGGCGATCACGCCGGCGCTGGCCGGTGGAGACCTGATGGTCTCTGCCAAGACCGGCAGCGGCAAGACCGCCAGCTTCGCGCTGCCCGCGCTGTCGCGCATCCTGGCCGCGCGTGACGACCCCAACGGCAAGCGCGTCGCCGGCCCTCGCGTGCTGGTGCTGACGCCGACACGTGAACTGGCCATGCAGGTGGCGCGCGCCACAAGCGACTACGGCCGCCATGTGCCGGGCCTGAAGGTGGCCACCGTCGTCGGCGGCGTGCCCTACGGCGCGCAGCTGAAGGCGCTGCGCGGTCCGCTGGACATCCTGATCGCCACGCCGGGCAGGCTGATCGACCACATGGGCACGCGCGCCGCGGTGCTGTCCAACGTGCAGCTGCTGGTGCTCGACGAGGCCGACCGCATGCTCGACATGGGCTTCATCGAGGACATCCACCGCATCGCCGCCGCCACCCCGGCCGCACGGCAGACGCTGATGTACAGCGCCACCTTCGGCGGCCCGGTCGGCCGTCTGGCCGAAGAGCTGATGCGCAATCCGGGCCGAGTCGACGTGGCCTCGCACACCGACGCACATGCCGACATCGAGCAACGGCTTCACTGGGCCGACGACCAGAGCCACAAGAATGCGCTGCTCGATCACATCCTGACCGAGCGCAGCGTCGAGCAGGCCCTGGTCTTCACCAGCACCCAGCGCGACGCCGACTGGCTGGCCGACCGCCTGGCCGACATGGGCCACGCCGTGGCCAGCCTGCACGGCGGCCTGCCGCAGGGCCGGCGCAACCGCGTCCTGCAAGGCCTGCGCACGCGAGAGCTGCGCGTGCTGGTGGCGACCGACGTGGCCGCGCGCGGCATCGACGTGCCCACCATCAGCCACGTCATCAACTACGGCCTGCCGATGAAGGCCGAGGACTACGTGCACCGCATCGGCCGCACCGGCCGCGCCGGCCGCGCCGGTCTGGCGGTGACGCTGGCCGAGCGCCGCGACGCCGGCATGATCCAGCGCATCCAGCGCTTCACCACGCAGCGCATGCCGGTGGCCACCATCGTCGGCCTGGAGCCCAAGCGTGAAGAGCCCAAGCCGATGCTCGCGCGCAGCATGCCGGGCAAGCCGGGCACGGGTGCACGGCCGGGCGGCAAGTCTTTCGGGCCGCGTGCCGATGGGCGCAGCTTCAAGCCGGCGGGCAAGACCTTCAGCAAGGCCCCGTCCCGGGCGCGCTGATCCGGCGCGGCTCGTGCTGGCTTACGGGCCTGCGGGCCTGCGGGCACCACAGGCCGTTCAGGCGGCCAGCAGTTCGACCTCGAAGACCAGCGTGGCGTTGGGCGGGATCACCCCGCCTGCGCCACGCGCGCCGTAGCCCAGTTGCGGCGGGATCAGCAGCACGCGCGTGCCGCCCACCTGCATGCCCTGCACGCCCTCGTCCCAGCCACGGATGACGTGGCCGGCACCGAGCGGAAAGTCGAACGGATCGCCACGATCCTTGCTCGAATCGAACTTTGCCCCGCGGCCGTCGGCGGCGCTGGCATCGGACAGCCAGCCCGTGTAGTGCACCTTGACATGGTTGCCGGCGGCCGCGGCGGGGCCGGTACCCGTGCGGGTGTCGTCGTACTGCAGGCCGGAGGCGGTGGTGATCATCAGCGTCTCTCGTGAGTCGGTTGGAAAGAATGGCGATGATGCCATCGCCACGAAGCCACCGCCGCGGCCAGCCAGTCGGCCGGCGTCGATGCACCGGTCGCTGGCAGCCCGAGCACCGCACCGGCCTCCTCCAGCGCGGCCAGCGCGGCCAGCGGATCGTCCAGATCCAGTGGCGCGGCGCCGTTCTGCTTCGAGAGCTTGAAGCCGTCGGCCGCAAGCACCAGCGGTGTGTGCAGGTAGCTTGGCTGAGGCAGGCCGAGCGCGCGCTGCAGCAGGATCTGGCGCGGCGTGTTGTCCGCCAGATCTTCGCCGCGCACGATGTCGGTGACGCCCTGGAAGGCGTCGTCCACCACGACGGCCAGCTGATAAGCCCACAGGCCGTCGGCCCGGCGCAGCACGAAGTTGCCCACCTCGCACGCCACGTCCTGCTGGGCCGCGCCCAGCCGGCGGTCGACCCATCCGACCTGCGCGTCGTGCGGCAGGTACAGCCTCCAGGCGCAGACGGCCCGCCCGCGCGTGCCGCCGCGCTCCGGCCGGCAGGTACCGGGATAGACCCGCTCGCCGTGCCGCTCATGCGGCCGGCCGGCGGCGGCGAGTGCGTCGTCGATCTCACGCCGCGTGCAGTCGCAAGCGTAGGCCCGGCCGCTGTCGCGCAGTTGTTTCAACGCCGTGGCATACGCGCTGCTGCGCGTGGACTGGACGATCGGCGGCTGGTCGGGGTGCAGGCCCAGCGCGGCCAGCTGGC